>NZ_JBEOOW010000008.1:0-171012 GCF_040309505.1 Psychrobacter sp. TB55-MNA-CIBAN-0194
CAGAAGTGAAACATCGTTGCGCCAATGGTAGTGTGGGTTCGCCCATGTGAGAGTAGGTCATCGTCAGCTCTCTATTCAAAGTTAAACCCCCAACGCTCACGCGTCGGGGGTTTTCTTTTGCCTATAGTTTGGGGGAAAATGGCTAACATACGAGGTATCGAGCAAAAATACTTAGCAAGTTCATCCCAACGCATATGTTATCTCCTTTACTATTGAGTAATGGGTTAGCTTGACAGTATGCATAAATAAGGCTACATTTTTGTTAGTTCTAAAAAGAAATCTATAAGGAAATAGATATGTATAGAGCACCTGTAGCGGTTGTAATCGGAGCAGGGGATGCAACTGGCAGTGCTGTTGCAAAACGTTTTGCAAAAGAAGGTTTTACTTTATGTGTGACTAGAAGAAGCGTCGATAAACTAAACACGTTAGTCAGTGATATTGAGGCAGCTGGTGGAGTAGCCAACCCATTTGGTTGTGATGCGCGTGTAGAAAAAGAGATGGTCGAGTTGTTCGCTCATATTGAAAAGGATATTGGGCCGATTGAAGTAGTGGTATTTAATATCGGTGCAAATGTACACTTCTCAATTATTGATACCACAGAAAGAGTCTTTCGAAAAGTATGGGAAATAGCAGCACTATCTGGATTTTTGACAGGTAGAGAAGCTGCAAAAGTTATGATTCCACGTGGAAAGGGCACGATTATTTTCACTGGAGCAACAGCTTCTTTGCGAGGCAGTAAAGGTTTTTCGGCTTTTGCTAGCGCTAAATTTGCGTTACGTGCTTTGGCGCAAAGCATGGCACGTGAGTTAGGACCAAAAGGTATACATGTGGCGCACCCTATTATTGATGGTGCTATTGATACAGCATTTATCCGTGACAATTTTCCGGAGCGCTATGCACTTAAAGACCAAGATGGCATCTTGAATCCTGAGCATATCGCTGAGCAGTATTGGCAATTGTACTGCCAACCGAGAGACAGTTGGACGCATGAGCTAGATTTACGCCCGTGGATGGAAACTTTCTAACATTTATCTAACGATAAATCCCTAAGGTTTTAATATATATTGCAAGGAATGCAAAGATGAGTAAACAAATAGAGTTTTTCTTTGATGTGGGCAGTCCAGCCAGTTATTTGGCATGGACACAATTAGAGAGCATAGCACAACGTCACAATGCTGAAATTATTTGGCGACCTATGTTGCTTGGAGCCGTTTTTCAAGCCGTTGGTAACACTTCACCAGCTGCAGTACCTGCGAAAGGTGCTTATATGCTCAAAGACCTTAAGCGCTTCTCAAATATTTATGAGGTACCGTTTGAGTTCAATCCATTTTTTCCGTTGAATACGATGCATTTTATGCGAGGTATTACTGCTTACTTAGGAGAACCTGAGTTTCCAAGTTGTCTAACGGCCATCTTTAATGCTTTATGGGCTGAAAAACTCAATATGGAATCATCAGAGGTAGTCGCTGAAGCTTTGGTCAGAGCGGGTATTGATGCCACTCATTTTATGACACGTATAAGCGATACTGAGATCAAGGAGCGTCTGAAAGCGACTACTGAGGAAGCTGTATCGCGAGGTGTATTTGGTGCACCGAGTTTCTTTGTAAATGGTGAAATGTTCTTTGGTCAAGATCGTTTGAATTTCGTTGAGGATGCTTTAAAAGACTCACTCTAATGGGTAGCATTAATGTATGAACTGAAAGTACCTGAATGATGGTTCTTTAAATACATAGAAAACCCCTGCTAATATTGAAAATAGCAGGGGTTTATTTTGGTGTCTTATAGCTGAAGCCTTTCTAACTTCTAGTTTAGTTATGATCTACTACAAGCACTAATGGCAATTTATTTCGCCTGTAAAAAATCCTTGACCTCTAACAATAATAGTTCATTATCATCTGCTCGATTTGGGTCTCGGCTAGAGGAAAAAGGCAGATTGTTATCATTACCTACTACGATGTGGCTTTCATCGATGATGTCTACATTTTCAATAGTAAAGAATGGAAATACAAATTTATCACCTACTAAAGGTTTTTTAGTCACGCCCTTGGTATCTTTAATAGCCATCAAGTCAATGTACGCCACTTTTTCAGCGATCTGACTTCTAGGGTCTAATTTGACCTTATATATACGTTTGAATACGGCTGGTTTGTCAAAGCACTGGCTTTTATCTACAGCTGCTTTTTGACAAGCTTTATCACTTACACCTTCTAAATTGTCTCGTTCAATAATCAAACCATAAGTATCATCGATCATATTGAAATCTCCGATCGCATACTCGTCATTATCAAGTATGTATTTCCAGCTCTTATCAGTATAGGTATTACGCTTGGTATCAAATTGCAGGATGCGCAAGAAGTTATGACCATCGACTGAATCATATTGTTGGCTGTTCTGATTATAAACAGCGCCTTCTAACATAGGATATAAATAACGTCCATCTGGGGCTGATGCCATACCTTCAAAGCCCTTAGAGCGTTTAATACTGTATAACGGTAGATTGTCATCGGGTTTGCTTGGTAATTGTAAAGCGGGATGGTCTGGAGAATGTACGGTCTCCCCATCTACTTTTGTGTCATACATGGCTTTAAGTGTGCCTTTGCTATCAAATCTTAGTAACCATGGGCCAAACTCCTCACCGACCCAAATATCACCATCAATGATTTGGAAACTTTCAGGATCAAAATCAGATCCTGTTAGATAGCGGCGATTACTGTCTTGATGCGTAATTCGGTGAGGTATCACTTTATTCTGGTCATTAAAGAAAATAGTTTTTATAGGTTCAAAAATGCCTTTATCCCAATCCATTCGATACTGACGCATGAATAACATGGCATCTGGTGAATTGGCTTTACTACCAAAACCATTATCGGTCAATATCCAATAACTGCCATCAGGCATATATTTGATACCAGAATGTCCTTGCACAGGTTGTCCTGGAAACGGCAGCTTGATACCAGTGGGACGACCTGCCGATTTACCTTCAACACTGCCCAGTTTTTCAACCAATTGCCCAGTAGTATATTTACCACTGACTTGCAAATCTTCGGGCGCATCAGTTGGAGCAGAGATAAATGTTTGAGAGGGTAGTAGGGCATGTGAGACCAATTCAGCAGGGTAGGCATCCGCTGCTGTTGCTAACTGACCAATACCAGTCGTGGCGATGATAGCCATACTTATTCTCAAAAAATTAGCCCTTCTTGTGTACATTTTTTTCTCCAATTCTTCAATTTATTATTGTTGATAGTTAATCAAGAAGATTGAATTATGGCTATGAAGTATGTCTGTTTAATGACATCAAGACTCACGCTAAAGAAGCTGTTTAACTTGGTTCAAGATAGTATGAAAGAGATATGGTTGTGCTTATCTATGTATACATGCTCATTCAAATCAAAAATCTATAGATTTCGTTATTTCGTTATTTCGTTATTTCGTTAGATGAGTGATAACTATTTCTACTATCTAATCGTTTTTTATACAGAAAAGCTATTTAAAAACTACTAAAATGAATTAAATTCATCTTTTATTTAAATTAAGTCGTTTTTATTCATGTTGCGATTCAGGCATAATCTACTCCATACACAAATTTGGTTTTGTCTCAGATAATGAGAATAGATTAAGGCAGTAGATACCATGAGTAAAGAATTTACCTGTTCAATTAAGCGCATTCGTTTTGACGAAAACTATCAGCCTGTAGACAGCACGCGTTTGACGACTAACTTTGCGAATTTGGCACGTGGTGAGCACCGCGAAGAAAATTTACGCAAAACATTACGCATGATAAATAACCGCTTTAACGCATTGGCGCATTGGGACAATCAGACGGCAGATCGCTATTCTGTTGAGATTGACATCATTTCTGTCGACATGGATATCGAAGGCAATGGTCATACCTTCCCAATCATTGAGACGCTGCAAACAACGATTGTGGATCATAAGGACAATAAACGTATCGACGGGATGATCGGTAACAGTTTCTCATCTTATGTACGTGATTATGACTTTAGCGTAGTATTGCCAGAGCATCGTGATAAGAATCTAGCATCAATAACGCCAGATAATTTTGGTGAGCTGCACGGTAAACTGTTTCAATACTTATTGAACTCAGAAGCTTACACTGCCAATTTTCATAAAAAACCAGTGATTTGCCTCAGTGTTTCGACCAGCAAAACCTATTATCGTACGGCCAATCAGCATCCTGTTTTAGGCGTTGAGTACAGACAAGATGACTATTCATTAACTGATGACTATTTTCACAAAATGGGCTTAACCGTTCGTTACTTCATGCCTGAAAGTAGTGCCGCGCCTTTGGCATTTTACTTTGCGGGTGATTTGCTGAGTGATTACACTGATCTTGAGCTAATCAGTGCTATCAGCACGATGGAGACGTTCCAAAAAATCTACCGTCCTGAGATTTATAATGCCAACTCGAGCGCAGGTGAAGTGTATCAACCGAGCTTAAAGTATCAAGATTACTCGCTGACTCAAATTGTGTATGACCGCGCCGAGCGTAGCCAGATGGCAGTGACACAAGGCAAATTCACTGAAGAACAGTTCATTAAGCCTTACCAAGCCATTCTGGAAGAGTGGGCTGCAAGCTACGAAGGGACAAGTGAAGTGGCCAAAAAAAATGTGGCTAAGAAACAAGCTGCCTAACTGATCCTCACTAATTAACATAATAAAAAATAAATAAGAAGATGAATCACATGACATTATTATTACCGACCTCAACCGCTGGCAGCTTACCGAAACCTTCTTGGCTAGCAGAACCAGAGAAAATCTGGTCACCTTGGGCATTAGAAGGTGAGCAGTTGATGGAAGCCAAACAAGACGCTCTACGTGTGTCATTACAAGAACAAGTACATGCAGGGATTGATATTGTCAGCGATGGTGAGCAGACCCGTCAGCACTTTGTGACCACGTTCATTGAGCATTTGGATGGCGTCGATTTTGAGAAGCGTGAGACGGTCAAAATCCGTAATCGCTATGATGCGAGTGTGCCGTCAGTGGTCGGTGCGGTGAGCCGTCAAAAGCCAGTATTTGTAGAAGATGCAAAGTTTTTACGTCAGCAGACCAATCAGCCAATCAAGTGGGCGCTACCAGGGCCAATGACGATGATTGATACCTTATATGACAGTCATTATAAAAGTCGCGAAAAACTGGCTTGGGAATTTGCTAAAATTCTAAATCAAGAAGCAAAAGAGCTAGAGGCAGCTGGTGTTGATATTATCCAGTTCGATGAGCCAGCATTTAATGTATTCTTTGATGACGTAAACGACTGGGGCATTGCCACGTTAGAGCGGGCTATTGAAGGTCTAAAATGCGAAACAGCAGTACATATTTGCTACGGCTACGGTATCGAAGCCAATAATAATTGGAAAAAGACACTGGGCTCAGAGTGGCGTCAATATGAGAAAGCCTTTCCTCAACTGCAACAGTCTAAGATCGATATTGTCTCACTTGAATGTCAAAATTCACGTGTGCCAATGGATTTGATTGAATTGATTCGCGGTAAAAAGGTAATGGTCGGTGCCATTGATGTGGCAACCAATACTATTGAGACACCAGAAGAGGTAGCAAATACACTACGCAAAGCGCTACAATTTGTCGATGCGGACAAGCTGTATCCTGCAACCAATTGCGGTATGGCCCCTTTGTCTCGCCAAGTTGCAAGAGGCAAGCTCGCGGCATTGAGCGCTGGTGCTCAAATCGTGCGTCAAGAGCTGACTGCCTAGCGTTTATTGGTACACATGAGTGTTTACTGATCTGAAATTTAGGACTTAAGCAATGATTAAAGATATGATTGAAGCAACTGACTTTAGAGATGCCATGTCTTTATTGACAACCGCAGTAAGTGTTGTCACCACAGAAGGCCCATCTGGCCTTCATGGGTTTACGGCATCTGCAGTATGTAGCGTCACAGATACGCCGCCGACCTTACTTGTCTGTATGAATCAGACATCACGCTCACATGCACATTTTATTGAAAACAAAACGTTGAGCGTCAATGTATTGGGCGCTCATCATGAATCAATATCCAATGCGTTTGCTTCTAAATTGAATTCAGAACAGCGCTTTAAGCAAGGGTCTTGGACTCAACTAAAAACAGGCGCTCCCATTTTAGAAGATGCATTGGTCAGTTTTGATTGTGAGATTGAGCAAGTGCAGGAAGTGGGTACGCATAGTGTGTTTATGTGCCGTGTTGTCGCAGTCAAAAAACAAACGGAACAACACAGAGGGCAGGAGGAAAGTTTGGTTTACTTTAATCGTGCTTATTCTCGTGTTGGTCAAGCAGAAATCGCTTAAGTCCACTGTTTCAGTGTTGGCTAACCACATAACTAAATCTAACTAAGAAGTAAATAATCCGTGGAATTAATCATTTTTTTAATCATAGGTGCTCTAGCAGGATTTGCTGCAGGGCTTTTCGGTGTGGGCGGTGGCACGATCATCGTACCACTGTTATTTATCGTCTTTACGCAAATGGGTTACAGTCCTGACAACATCATGCATTTGGCTTTGGGAACCTCATTAGCGACCATTATTATCACGTCTATCAGCTCGTTAATGGCGCACAATAAAAAAGGCGCAGTTATGTGGCCTGTCTTTAAAAATCTGGCACCAGGCCTAGCGATAGGGTGTTTTTTAGGGGCAGGGATTGCAGGGCAGATATCTGGATTGTATCTTCAGCTCATTGTTGGTGTATTTTTGCTTTGGGTTGCCTTTAAAATGTTTAAGGGTGGTAAAAAGGAAACCACTAGCGATACCAGTAATCTTCATACAGTATTGCCTTCAAAACCTAAGCAACTGGCGGCAGGCGGGGTTATTGGTATTGCTTCTGCCATCTTTGGTATCGGTGGTGGCAGTTTAACCGTACCTTATCTCACGCGTTACGGTGTGGTCATGCAAAAAGCAGTGGGTACATCAGCGGCGTGCGGTCTACCTATTGCCATTGCAGGTGCGTTAGGGTTTATGTTTTTTGGAATGAAGCAGCAAGTAGATGTGCCCAATACGATTGGTTTTGTCCACATTTATGCCTTTTTAGGTATCAGTATCATGAGCTTTTTTACCGCAAAGATAGGTGCGAAAGTGGCTCATATATTATCACCACAATTATTAAAAAAGTGTTTTGCGGTATTGTTGACCATAGTAGGATGCTATTTTCTTTATAAAGGACTGGTTTGAGTATTTATAGTGGTGTGAGATATAAAGGTCACGAATAATATTTTAGTATGCAATGCGGACAAAACTATGTCTGACTTAGTCGTCCGTTATAAGTGGTTACATTATATCAGTCTGTCTTAAGTAGTCTGTTAATAGGATTTGGGGTGAGGTGGCTAGTTCCATTGGAGTATTCTTTCATTGACTGTAATATAGTGATTCCTGCTGTTAAATCCGTATAAACAAGCTGGGGTTGTTTTAATCATGCAGCTTAACGGTAATACCCATTGTTTCTATAATTTGACTTTACAGGAACAACAGATAATTTTTTTTGGGGAGGGATATACCGCCTATTTCAGGCTCATTTTAATGAGATTCTACAGCTTTACATGGCGCTACGTTTTTAACCCCATCCCTTGGATCCATAATTTAGTAGTCGCTTTTTCACCTGCTACCAGTACTATGTCCAAATCTAGTACTTTACTTAGTGACTAGTTTTATACTACTCACCATTTTAGGATCGAATAGATACCCTCTGATAATCTTTTCTGCCGTTGCCAACACATATCTCATCAATAACCTTATATGATAAACTTATGTCCATTTATCATGTTAATATTCATATCTCAGTTATATTTAGGAGGTACTATGGCAGCTTATATCACCGTAGGCGCGACGACAACTCATGGCGGTAAAGTGATTAGTGGGTCACTACATACGACTCACTATGGTCTTCCAATATCGCGTAAAGGCGATAAGGTCATCTGTAAAAAATGTAAAAAGATGACCACTATTGTGACAGGTGACTCCTCGTATATTGTCGATGGTGCACCCGTTGCTCGCGCAGGAGATGCGACTAGCTGTGGTGCTAAACTCATTGCGGTTCAGCAGTCCTTCGGTGAATCTGATTTTGAGGTAGGAGGTATCGAGTCGGATCCAGAGGAAATGGCGAAATGGGCTGATGATGCAGTAGCGCAAGCAGAAGAAGATGGTCTTTGGGCGGGTCCTCCAATAGTCCATCGTAATCCTAATGGCAGTTTAGAAACCGAACAACTTTCACCATTATCATCAAAAAAGAATCTAGATAGACTTGCTACGAATTCTGAAATGTTTGATCACTATCGATTTGGTAAAGGAGAGGCTTTAACCTTAGACAATTTAGGAGCAACGGAAACATTAAATAAAGTGATATTAAGAAGAGGCGCTTTTGATCGAGAGGGTTCTATACAAAGCCGTTTTGGTGTACAGATTGCAGAAAAGTATGATAATGGTGATTCAGATTATTCATTCGATAATGGTTATAATTTTGGCGCGGAAGGGCTACCTTGGGCATTTGGATCAGGAGATTTGTCCGGCATATTTAATGGTAACATCAATAAACTTAGCAATGGTAGTTTCCATCTTCAAGGTCAAGTAACTTATAAGTTCTCAGATATTTTTCAGGATCCATATGATACGTGGGATTGGGTAGAAGGGTCGTGGGACCCCAATGGCACGCCGTACAAAATTACAGGGATGATAAAAAATAATATAAATACCGTCATAACCCCTGAGGAAATTAATTAGTTATGAAAATAATGAGAGTAATTTCGTCTGTTCTAGCTTTAATTATAGTTATATCTACTGCTATCTATTACTTGTATCCAATACAAATATTAGATGACTTAAAACTAAAAAGAACTATAGGTGGTGAGCATCGTCTAATTTTTGACAATCAGAAGCTAGGCTATATTAGTGGCTTAGATTCATGGTACGTCGAAGGATCACAAATCTACGGTTCAATGAGCTCCAACAGAGATCGAACAAATACATCACTATTTTATTTTTATGTCGATGTCTGTACTGGTGAGAATCTTCTGATAAGTAGCTATTCTAAATTTGAAGATTTTTTAGATGATAAAGATATATCAAAAGAGAGACGCAACTATATGAGTGGCAATAATCTTATAAATATGAAAAAGTTTGATTATTCATCATCTATAGATTGCTCATAATATTTTGAATATTCTGCTGTTTATTTAATTGAAGGTCGAAATTTGGCCAAATTTTTTCTACGAACTTGACAGCAATGAGTTCTAGTAATCATTAAGCTAAGCTCATTAAGTACATTCAGATATACACTGATTTAATTTAATATTCCATACGCATTGAAATCACTTGGGCTACAGCCCATTGTTCAAGCCCTCACTAGGAATACATTCTTTGTTCCCATAACAGCGCTTATGTTAAATGAAAATCACAAAAAAAAGCCACCGACCCGAACGCTCAAAAAGGCATCCTAACTCCCTCCCATCTCGCTAATGCAAGATGGCAAGGGGTTAGGATGATACTTTATTACTCAGGATGATAGCTAATTACTCAATGACAATCATAATTATATCTTGGCAACAATCATTCCACCGTGACGCTCTTTGCTAAATTGCGAGGCTGATCGACGTCAGTACCACGCATAACTGCCACATGATACGACAACAGCTGCACAGGTACGCTATAAACGATAGGTGCTAGTGTCTCACAAACATCCGGTACATAAACCACATGCAATCTATCTTCTGCAATCATCTGACTAGACTCACTGGCAAACACAAACAACTCACCGTGACGCGCGTGTACCTCTTGCATGTTGGCTTTGAGCTTATCAAACATGCTGTCTTTAGGCGCTAGTACGACGATTGGCATGTCTTTATCAACCAATGCCAATGGGCCATGTTTTAGCTCCCCTGCGGCATAGCCTTCTGCATGAATATACGAAATTTCTTTAAGCTTTAATGCGCCTTCTAATGCAATAGGGAACTGTAAGCCACGACCTAAGAATAAGCAGCTTCTTTTGTCTTCAAAGCTTTCGCTCATCGTTTTAATAGGGGAATCAAGGTTTAAGCTGGCATGTAGTTGGCCTGGCAGCAGTTGTAGCTCACCAATCAATTTGCTTAAATAATCATCAGTCATGCGCTGTTGAACGACACCTACTTTCATGATTAATAACATGAGAGCTGCAAGCTGAGCAGTAAACGCTTTGGTAGATGCCACACCAATCTCAGGACCTGCTAACGTCGGTAAGAAAATATCTGTCTCGCGCACCAGCGATGAAGTAGGAACATTACATAACGCTAAGCTGACCAAACCTGCTGGGGTATGCTTTTGAATATCACGTAGCGCAGACAAAGTATCAGCAGTTTCACCAGACTGAGAGATGCAAATAACTAATGAGTTATCAACGACGACGGGATTACGATAACGAAACTCACTGGCTACCTCAACAGAACAGGGGATACGAGTAAGACTTTCAAACCAGTATTTTGCAACCAGACCTGAGTGATAGCTGGTACCACAAGCGAGAACTTGCACATGGCGAATACCTGAGAGCTGAGTTTCATGACGCTGTAAAAAGTCATCACGCAGTTTAGAGGTTTCACTTTTATCGATACCCATTTCAAGGGTACGTGCGACGGCATCTGGCTGCTCATAGATTTCTTTGAGCATATAATGTTTGAATTCGCCTTTATCTGCATTGTGTTGGGTTGCATCAATTTCATGTATTTGACGCGTAACTTGCACTCCATCCGCGTAGACTTGAATACTTTTACGAGTCAATTTGGCGATATCGCCTTCTTCTAAGTACATAAAGCGGTTAGTGACTGGTAATAGTGCCAACTGATCTGAGGCGATAAAGTTCTCACCGATACCTACACCAATCACCAATGGCGAGCCTAAACGCACGGTAATAAGCTCATCTGGATAATCGGTATGTACGATGCCAAGAGCGAAGGCGCCATGTAATAGTGGAATAACAGTGCGAACTGCTTCTAGCAAGTCAGGCGTTGCTTTGTAAATGTCGTTAATCAGGTGCGCGACGACTTCAGTATCTGTTTGCGACGTAAACTCATAGCCTTTTGCTATCAGTGTTTCTTTAAGCTCAGCATAGTTTTCAACGATGCCGTTATGCACCACAGCAATCTTGCCTGAGACATGTGGGTGCGCGTTACGTTGTGCTGGCTCACCATGCGTCGCCCAACGTGTATGAGCGATACCGATATGACCATCAAATAACTCTGGATTGACAGCGACTGCATCAACCAATGCCTGTACTTTGCCCACTTGGCGCTCACGGTGTAATTCACCATCACGAATGACAGTCAGGCCAGCGGAATCATAGCCGCGGTACTCTAAACGTTTAAGACCTTCAAGTAAGATATTGGCGATATTACGCTCAGCAACTGCCCCTACAATTCCACACATGGCTATTCCTTAAGTTTAATTTTTGATGTTTCTAGATTTTAACTTTTCTATATAGAGGTGCTTTACCAATCAACAAGCTGGTTGGCAGATAAGCCGTTAATTTTATAGCGTGTTAGATATAATTAAGCAGCACCACAAAGATTGCCGCGCTGCTTAATTTGTTTAAGTCTGACTGCTATTGACTCAACGATTGGCGCATCGATTACTTTTTAGTTGGTCGTTGAAAATCGTCTTTCTGTGTTTGTCGCGCGCGACCAAATGCCAATGCACTAGCGTCCACGTTTTTGGTAATTACAGAGCCTGCCGCGACTGTTGCAGTTTCACCAATCGTTACTGGCGCGACTAAGCTAGCATTCGAACCGATAAAGGCATTGTCTTCAATGATGGTTTTTGATTTATTAACCCCATCATAATTACAAGTGATGACACCAGCACCGATATTGACGCCCGTACCGACGGTGGCATCACCGACGTAACTTAAGTGGTTTATTTTGCTGCCTTGACCGATGATCGATTTTTTAATTTCTACAAAATTACCGACTTTACTGTTATCAGACAACACTGTCTCAGGGCGCAAATGGGCAAATGGACCAACGTCGACACCCGCACCAATCTCAGCACGATCGATGACGCAGTAAGGCTTTATATGACAAGCATTACCGAGTTGTGAGTTTTTAATAACACAGCCTGCTTCAATATAGACGTTGTCACCTAGCGTACAGTTGCCTTCAAATACAACACCGACGTCGATAAACACATCTTGACCTGCTGTCAACGTACCACGAATATCGACACGGGTAGGGTCAGCAAACTGCACGCCCGCTTCTTGCAAGTCAGATACTAGTTTAGTTTGCCATGTACGTTCTAAGCTGGCAAGCTGTTGACGGTTATTGACACCTTCAATCTCAAAGGTATGCTCAGGTTCAATCGCCGCAATCGTGATGCCATCAGCGACTGCCATTTTGACAATATCGGTAAGATAGTATTCTTGTTGCGCGTTGTCGTTAGACAGTTCGGGTAAGTATTTATGCAGTAGAGCATTATCGACACAATAAATGCCGCTATTAATCTCTTGAATCTGTTGTTCGTCAGCACTGGCATCTTTTTGTTCAACGATGGCAGTGATATTGCCTACATGATCACGTTTGATACGGCCTAATCCAAATGGATTGTCTACCGTCAAAGTCAGCATAGACATGCCATTAGTATTGGCTGTCTTCAGTGCTGATAGGGTTTGATGGCTCACCAAAGGCACATCACCATAGAGAATAAGGCTTTGTCCTTCTTTCGGTAAATCAGACAGCGTCACTTTGACCGCATGGCCTGTACCTAGCTGTTCAGTCTGCGCAACCCAAGTAATTGGCGATTGCGTATACTGGTCGATAATTTCCGATTTAACTTGGTCGCCGCCAAAGCCATGAACAATAATGGTCTCGTTGACAGTTAGCTTATGACACGTGTCTAAGACGTGACTCAGCAAAGATTTACCTGCCAAGGTCTGAAGGACTTTTGGCTTAGCTGATTGCATACGCGTGCCTTTACCAGCAGCGAGGATAATTACCGAGAGAGGAGATGTCATAGTAGCCCTACAAATGTAACAAAGTATAATATTGGATTATAACGCAAATGTTCAGTTAAAAAAATGCTGGAATGTGCAGGCATTTGTAATAGAATCTAATAACGATAAATAAATTCTCTATGCAAGAGGATAGCATTCAAATTGCTAGCATAAGAGGTTACGTTGTGGTCACTCACTATCATACGGCTAGGGTTATTTATAACAGCACACCAAACATAACCACTACCCATAACACTGCTGCCATGATACCTGCGATGATGTCATCAAGCATAATACCTAACCCACCAGCGACCTTTTTATCGGCCCAGCCAATCGGCGGTGGCTTAATAATGTCAAAAAACCGAAAGAGTATAAAAGCGATAACAATGGCGAAAATAGAAAGCTCTTGAGAGACATCTTGCCAAAAGTTTGTGGTCGCCACACCCATGTAAGAAAAAGGAAGCAGGGTAATCCAGATACCAGACCATTCATCCCAGACGATATGCGGGTCATCATGTCCCTGCATCAGCTCAGAAGTACGTCCGCAGATCCAAACGCCAAAAATACAAGATAGAATTGTCAGAATTAGAAAAGGTATGAAGCCCAAGCTCATCAGTGGTATGGCGATGATTAACCCACCAACAGTACCCCAAGTGCCAGGTGCACGGCGCGGCAGACCACTGCCCAAACCAATGCCTAACCAATAGACCATACGGTCAAGAGCACTGGCATTCTTAGGCAATGGTGGGCAGTCATTGGCTTTGCTGATATCAGGCTTGGATAAATCGTGATCAGTCATGGGCTAACCTGTAAAATGTTGGTAACCAGTAAGATTGGGCCATGTGGCAAATGGCGCGTGCTGAGTTGGTGTGATTGGCTGATTTTGATAATACAGTGTAGGGTGTAATGCTATAGACCTGTTTGCATCTGTCACTAGATCATCTGACAGTGCGATTACTTCACCGATACAGGTAACTGGTGTATTACCAATAGGTGGTTCAATACGTGCAGGTAAAGTAAAAGCTAACTCGTAATCATCACCACCCGCCAGTTGGCACAACAAGCGTTCAGATAAATCAATAGTTGCCAATGGTTCGCTAGTAGGTAGCTGCTCCACATCAATACGCATGCCTACAGCGCTTTGCTGACAGATATGCCCGATATCTTGATAAAGGCCATCAGAGATGTCTATCATCGCCGTTGCGCCAATCTTTGCCAGTGCTGCCCCTAAGGCGATACGGGGCGTTGGCATATGTAACCTGTGAGCCAACTCTTTACCTTGGGTACTGTCAGGATGTTGCAGGGCATAACTGGCATCGCCAAGCGTCCCTGATACATAAATCTTATCACCAACTTGTGCACCTGAACGATATACAGCTGGGGTGTCTGCGGCAAGCAATCCTTGCGCGCTGACACTCAGTACTAAGTTGTCACTGCGTGTGGTATCACCGCCAATAAGGGCAACACCAAATAGCTGGCAGGCATGAAATAAACCTTTGGCAAATTCAGTGAGCCATTTTTCGTTAGCAAGTTGTTTAGGTAACGCTAGTGCCAATAAAATACTATGCGGGGTCGCACCCATCGCTGCGATGTCTGAGACATTGACAGCGACGGTTTTATAACCAATCGCAAATGCCAGCTCGTTGACTTGCTGCCAATCAGCACTAAAATGTCGACCTTGAACCAATGTATCAATACAGCTGACTAATCGTGACCCTGCTGGCAAGGCCATGACAGCTGCATCATCACCGATACCTTTTTCGATACCAGTTAATGGTGCATTTGCCGCTTGCATTTGCGAAAATATACGCTCAATCAGCTCAAATTCATTCATGGCTAGTCTTGTTTTTTAGCATCGTCAGCGTCTTTTTTGCTCGCTTTAAACTCGCTAATATTTGCACTGGCTTTACTAGCGCTATTGCGTTTGACACTAGTGTTATTTGCGCTAATACGAGGTTTGTTTGATGCAGTTGGGCTGTCATCAATAGCGCTTTCGTTTGTGGCTTCTGTGCTATCAACTGGTTTCACTTGAGCTTGTTTAGCCGCTGATTTTTGTGACGTACGCAGGTTGGCTTTGGTATCTGATTCTACTTCAGTAGCGCGTAGCTCAACGGCCATTCTATCTAATACCGCATTGATCAATTTATGCGCGTCAGTGGCACCGAAATGATTGTTAAGCTTCATCGCTTCATCAAGTACTACCTTGTAAGGAATCTCTAAGCGATTCTGCAGCTCATAAGTACCAATAAGCAAAATAGCGTGCTCAACGGTGTCCAACTTATCAATGTCGCGATCAAGATGCTGAAGGATTAGAGCATCCAACGCTTCAATTTGCTCTGGGATATCACGCATCATTTCGTGATAGTAGCCGATATGTACGGTGTGCATGGCATTGGTCGCGCGCGTACGGGCAGCGATATCATGCGGCGCATTGGCCTTCCAGCCAAGCTTGCCATCTACATCAAAGCGGCGATCAGTGACCAGCCATTCGTATAGACCTTGCATCGCAAAGCGGCGCGCCTTACGAATAGCAGTGTGACTGGTCTTATAAGAAGACTCACTCATATCGAAGGTTTGATCACCCGCACTGCTGCTCGCTATACGAGTAGCTTCCGCTTGTTTATCATTGATTTGTGCGGTTTTCGCAGCATTAATAGCGTGCTTGAGTTGGTCAGTCATAAGGGGTCAATACCTGAATTTTGAAATAGAATGTTAAATAGTGGTCGGCTGGCACGTTTTGCCAGTCAGTCTTGGATACTGGAGTTACAGGGTTAGGGCTATGGTAACAACCATAACCTTCATCAAATTCACAAACAATATTACTTATAGATGCTGCTTAAATAGCACTGCTTATCTGTGCTAATAAAACCGCTAGACAGTCAAATAGGCACTGTCTAGTGGTCAATACTAACGGTCAATAAAACTAAGCGTCATCGCTTTCGTCATCAATATCTAACTGTGATAAGACAGCAAGCATTTCTATGACAACCATTGCCGCTTCTGAGCCTTTATTACCAGCTTTCGTGCCAGCACGCTCAATTGCTTGTTCAATGCTATCAGTGGTCAATACGCCATTTGCAACAGGGATATTATAATCCATCGCTACAGCACTCAAGCCTTTTGCAGATTCGCTAGCAACAAAATCAAAATGCGGCGTGCTACCACGAATAATAGCGCCTAAAGCAACAATCGCGTCAAAGCGATCAGACTCAGCGGCACGTTGGGCAACCAATGGCAATTCAAAAGCACCAGGCACACGAATCACGGTGATATTGCTACCCAATACACCATGACGTAGTAGTGCATCAATTGCACCATCTACCAATGATTCAACCACAAAACCATTAAAACGACCGACTACGATACCAATACGAACGTCTTTGTTTTGATGTAAATTACCGTCGATATGAGTCACGTCATTGCGTTGCTGTTGTAGATTTGACATAAAAAATCCTTTGCTTATTTGGCTTTTAATAAAGATGTGGGCGTAAATGAGTCGCTAAATATAGTGATGTGTTCAGATAACAGGTTCGATTGTTTGGCTTGTTATTCAATAGATACTGATAATCAAAGAAACCGGCAGTTAAATGAACGAAAATAAGTGGTTAGCGCTATGATAACATTTTTTTCTAATTTATTTGTATTTTACCAGTGTGTTATATGGGGCATATTAGACATTTATAAATGGGCATTGCCAGGTTCGAATGTTCAATATGCCTTGGTCGGCTTAATCACATTTAAATACAGGGTAGGCGAGTGAAAATACTAAAAATAGTAGGTTCAGCACGCCTAACGCTATATTTGAGTTATATGTGATTGACTATAAACGCATCTGTATCCCTTGCGCTGCCATATATGCTTTGGCTTCTTGTACTGTGTATTCACCAAAATGGAAGATGCTGGCTGCGAGTACCGCATCGACGCCGCCTTCTAATACGCCTTCGGCCAAATGTTGTAAGTTGCCGACGCCGCCTGAGGCAATGACTGGTACATTCACTTGGCTAGTGATTTGTTGCATTAGAGCTAAGTCATAGCCTTTTTTAGTACCGTCGCCGTCCATCGAGGTGACTAATAATTCGCCTGCACCCAGCTCAGCCATTTTCTTGGCCCAAGCAACCGCATCAATGCCAGTTGGCTTACGACCACCGTGAGTGAAAATCTCCCAACGTGGTACGATAATGCCATTAACATTGATATCAGCGACACGTTTAGCATCGATGGCAACGACGATACATTGATTGCCGAATTTTTGCGAGGCTTCACCAACGAACTCTGGGGTAAACACGGCTGCTGAGTTAATCGCTACTTTATCCGCGCCAGCATTGAGCAAATTGCGGATATCAGCGATTTTACGCACACCGCCGCCGACTGTGAGCGGGACGAATACGGTTTCAGCCATACGCTCTACGGTATGATAAGTGGTATCGCGCTCATCATTGGTCGCCGTAATGTCTAAAAAAGTAATCTCATCAGCGCCTTGTTCGTTGTAGCGTTTGGCCACTTCGACAGGGTCGCCTGCGTCTTTGATATCGACAAATTGCACGCCTTTGACCACACGGCCATTATCAACGTCCAAACAAGGAATGATACGCTTTGCTAACATAGGGTCTTTCACCTTATAATCAATTCATTCTATAGGCGCTAGTCTAGCAAAAACACTGCCGTCTCAGGCAGGTTTTCGTAAGATTATTATGCATTTCGCCATAGTTTGCTCATGCGCGGTACAATTGCTGTGATTACCGCCTCAATCTATTCTATTTAACTTCTTATTCAATTGCTAAAAGTGAGATGTCATGTCCGTCTATACCCAGTTAACCGATGACCAGTTTGCCGCCTTTTGCCAGAGCTTTGGCGTGTCTTTCGTGCGTGCCATTCCGATTACCCAAGGGATAAAAAACTCAAACTGGTTTATTCAAACGACTGATGATGTAGATGGTGCATACTCCTATGTATTAACTTTATTTGAAGAGCGTCCACCTGCTGATATCGAAAAAATGGCGGTCATTCTTAATCAGTTAGATGGCAAGCTACCTGTTGCTGCACCGCTATCCGTTATTGAATCAAATGGTTCTCAAGCGAATGGCGATGATAAACGCTATGTCATTCATTACGAAGACAAAGCTATTACGCTAGTGCCATGCCTAGCAGGGTCGCATCCAGAGCAAACCACGCAAGCGATGTGCCATGATATCGGTGCTGCGCTAGCGATGTTGCATGAGACGTTGCAAGCATTACAGCCTGCTGAGCAGTATGGCGTGCCTTTATACCCGTGGGCAGATGTACGCGATCGTGAAATGCAGTTTATGCCGGGTGACGAAGCCAAGTTGATGAGTGATATTTGGTGCTCTTACACAGAGTTACCACTGACAACATTGCCAAATGGTTTGTGTCATTTGGATATGTTTGCGGACAACACTCTATGGAATCTGCAAAAAGGGGAGGAGCGTCTCACTGGTTTATTAGACTTTACCGAGGTCAGTGTTGAGCATTATGTAATGGACATTGCCATTACCATTAATGACTTTTGTACTACGTGGGGCATGGCTGAGCAAGGCGAGTCAGTGAATTTTGACCGCAGTAAAATGGCGGCATTCTTGCAAGGATATGAGTCTAAACGCTCACTTGGCATTGATGAAAAACGTGCGTTGCCTGTTATGCTAGCCAAAGCGGCAGTGATATTTTGGTTGCTACGTTTAAACGTCATCCATTACAACCGTACTGAAGGTCGTACGGGTGATAACATCATGGTCAAAAACCCTGACTTGATGAAACGTCTGGCCGCTTATCACTGGGTGCATGTTGAAAAATCGCAAAACACCGTATTTGTGCTTTCTGGAATTACATCAGACAATCAAATAATCGGTGTGTTTAGCAGCATCACGCAAGCTGAACAAGCCCGTGAAAAATTGAGCAATAGTAGTGAGTTCGCAATCAAAGAATATACGCTGGATCAATTGTCGTAAGCATTGCTTATTCATTTATTCTGGTACCAAAACTATAAGGCGATCCCATGACCGATCAAGTTGACAACTGGCACAAGCTGGCACGCTACGACACCAATATGCAGGGCGAATTGCATGCCAATTTGCTGAGAAATAATAACATTACAGTATCGATGCAAGCGCTGAGTAGTATACCTGGTATGAACTCAGGGGCAGTGCTGTGGGTACAAGATACGGATTTGGCAGAAGCTCAACGTATCCTAGCGACCATTCCAGCTGATGGTGCGGCCTTACTGGATGAGATGAGTGATGCGGACTTTGATGCGTTATCTGCTGCTCAAAGCAATTCTACTCAAAGCAACCCGATAATAAATGATGATTTGCTTAATAACAATAATGGCGGTAACGATTAAATGTGTCAACTCTTAGGAATGAACAGCAACACCCCAACGGATATTGGCTTTAGCTTTGCAGGATTTCGCAAGCGTGGTGGTATGACTGACAGCCACGAAGATGGCTTTGGGATTGCGTTTTTTGAACGCAGTGACTGTGTGAATAGTGATAAAGCGGCAAATGACTCAACAGGTCTGCGTCTGTTTCATGACAATCGCCCAAGCCATCTGTCACCAGTGGCCGACTTGGTCAATAACTACCCAATTAAAGCCATGAACGTCATTGCGCATATCCGTAAGGCCACCCAAGGCCAGAACTGCTTGGCCAATACGCATCCATTCGTCCGTGAAGTCTGGGGCGAGCAGTGGGTGTTTGCGCACAATGGGCAGATGAATAGCGAATTCATTAAACGCTGTCAGCGCTTACAAGACAATGGTAATGGCTCACACTGCCAACCAGTTGGTTCAACTGACTCTGAAATGGCATTTTGTTATTTGGTCAATCGCCTAAAAAGCAGCTTTAAAACTCGTCCTGATGATCAGACACTGTTTAATTTTTTGACCACGCAGTGTCGCTATTTATCTGCCAACGGTTTATTTAATTGCCTGATATCAAATGGCAGGTGGCAACTGGCTTATGCGGGTAGCTTATTATTTTATCTCACACGTAAAGCACCATTTGGTGAAGCGAAATTGGCTGACGATGACTTGGCAATTAATTTTGGCGATGTAACCACAGATGCTGATAAGGTCACTATTTTAGTCACCGTGCCATTGACTGAAAATGAAAAATGGCAACAGTTAGCGGTTAATGAATGCTTAATATTTCAAGATGGCGATGTGATTTATAAAGACAGCCCAAGCCAGCGCAAGTTTTTGACCGTTGATGAAGGGATTGCAATCGCTAGAGCTGTTGGGGCGAGTGTTTAGGATGGTTGATTTGTATTTTTAAATTGGTTGTTCCACTATAAAATTAATAGTTTAATAAAAATTAGGTGAAGCCATGTTGGGCAATGACATTCAAATAAAACAACTGGTAGGTATCGGTGATGTGCATTTGAGCTTACAGCCAAAGCAAAGTGTGTATTGCCTGATTGGTGAAAACGGTATTGGCAAGACGAAATGTTTGGAGGCTTTGTTTAAGGCAGGCTTGGCATATAACGAGCAGTATGCTACCAGAAACTTGCTCATAGGTGTTGGAGCTCATCGAGGCTACCAAAAGTTTCGCACTAATAATATACCTATCAAAAGACGGGAGTCAGTAACTAGTGATAGTGACAATGCGCTTATCAGTTGGTCCAAAAAAATGACTGATAATCGCAAAGATCTGCTTGCTCAAGCATTTGAAGGTATGAATGATCACAACTTACCTGTTGTCTTTTTAGGTGCTCAAGATAGAGGAGGTATACATAATAAGCAAAAAACCGAAAAAGAATATCTTAAATCTCATTCAGATGACGGCATCGGTAGTAAACGGCAACGCATCAATGAATACTTCAATATGATTAATCAACATATTGAGCATACAAACCTAAATAATCTTAATATGAACGTTGATATAGAAAAATGGGTCAGCCAACGTGCGCGGTCCGCTAATCCTTACCAAGCTATTGAAGACAACCGTGAAGTAGAAATCACGACGTTGCTAGACTTATTGAACAAGGTTGACGAACGAATTGATAGTAAATTCCTTGAAATATCAGGAAATAATCGCGTATTTATAAAAGTTTCTGATAAAAAAACCGAATTATCTGAGCTTTCTAGCGGGTTTGCTTCAATTCTTAAAATCATGCAATCTATCATCGCAGGTTATAGTTATTTCACCAATGAAACCAATATTGCTCGTGTTAAAGGCGTGGTATTCATTGATGAAATCGAAAGTCATCTACATACTAAATGGCAAGCGACTATTATTCCTGTTTTAAAGCGTTTATTTCCTAATACAACGTTTTATATCACCACCCATTCCGCTATTGTTTTAAGTCAGTTGCAACATGGCGAAGCTTATGAGTTATACCGTGATAAAGAAGATGGCGTGGTCAAAACTGAGCTGATAGAGCATCCAAATAACGCTGCATTTGTAGACCTGCTAAAAGATGCTTTTGACATTGATATTAATAAGCTTAAGCTAGCGCGTGATAATGCGCCACAGCAAAAAAATGCTAAAAAAATACTGACTGAACTGTTAGAAAAACGGATCAATGAGCTTAAAGAAGGAACGCAATAATAATGGATACAGAAATTGCGAAGTTACTGGACTCAAACTTTTTGACTTATCTCTTGGAAGGTAAGAATATTGATGAAAATGATGTCGATCTTCTTGAGCGTCTGATGGATTTATTAGCACTCGTCAATGATGATAATGTCGAGCTGGCCATCACACCATTGCTGCGATATGAGTTTTTAAGAAAGTTTGGTCAGAATGAGAGTGAAGATTTTAATAAATTTAAAGCAGCTGTTGAAGAATTTACATGGCTAGATATCAGTAAAGACGTTACGGATTTGGCGACCAATTTATACCGTTTAGACAAATATGAAGCAGATAGCAAAGGTATACCAAAGAATTTAGAAAAGCGAAAGTTTGATGTGTTTCATTTTGCTACGGCTAAAATTAATGGTATTGAGCTACTATCTAATGATAAGCACATAGATCAAATGGAAGGTTTATACGAGCGTTATCAAGCGCTATAACTAACCCAAATAAACCCCACAACACCGTTTAAACTTCTCACCCGATCCACAAATGCACGGTTGCTTTTGGCTGATAGTCATCGCAACCGTCGGGTCTAAGAAATACCAGCATGCATCATGATTAGCTTTATTTGTAACCTTTACAAAGGCAGACAGTTCATGATGCGCCTGCACTTTCTCTTCTAAACTAGCTGTATTATTTTTGATATTAAAATACGCTTTGAACTCAACTTGCGCATGACGTTTACCCAGCTTTGGCATGTGCTCTACAATTTCCAATCCTGCCCAGTCCGTCTCTTTTGCCCAACTCTCAATCGCTTTAATATCAAGAAATTTTTGCTGTGCGGGTAGCGTAGTCTTGACGATATACTCTGGCTTAATCAATACAAAGGCACTATAGCGCGTACGCATCAATCGCTCGGCAGAGTCTGCATAGATGCCATCTGCTCGATCAACTTCTTCATTACAAAGACTCTCATGATAAGGCTGGCAGCAATCTTTATAAAGTAGCGTTGAGCTTGCAGATTCTGATGCTAGATTGATTTGGCAAGGGCAAGTAACTAGATGAGATTGCATGAGTTACTCTACTTTTCGTTTGGATTTTACGGCTTTGAGGTGCTTTTATTACAGCATGCTCTTTATTAACTCTGGCAATATGCCGACTTTGAGCTGTGCCCAAGGAGTAGGATCACGTAGCTGCGCCCAAAACGCCTCAAAAGGTGGTGCCATATAGACCAGTATAGCGAGCAAGGTATATAGCAATAGATACCACCATTTGTCGTCATGTTTATAAAACTTCATCGCAGTGCCTGATGAGCGTTTCATTTTCATATTGGATAAATTGACACTATACAGCTCGTCCAGTGATAAATGTACCATCGCACCGCCGAATAAGAATAAACCGTAAAACCAACTGGTCGTCAGTGGGAGCTGCGCCCCATAATAGCTTAGGCACGTCAGACCTAATCCCAGTATCGCCATATACGGCACAGAGTGGATGACGCCACGATGCACAGTCATAGTAGTGAAAATATGAAAGACCACATAACGCATAAAACCGTAGCCAGCTAGCCACAATACTATCAATGCAAGTAAGCTCAAATCACTGCGCCAATGCATGACGAGACCAAAGGCAAATATAAACGAGGTAATATTAAAACCGAGCTTAATCGGTGTGGAATTATCAGAATCTAAGTCCGGTAACAACCCGCCAATAGTCCCAAGCGCCACGCACACCAAAAAGCCTGAATCATCAATCAATCCAGCTTTATAAACCGTCAAACTCAGTGTGCCGCTGACCATAAAAGCGACATTTAGGTGAGTATTAAAATTTGCCATAAAATCATTTATCCATAACGCTCAAAAAGACCTTTCGAGCGGCGTATCTAGCAGTAAAAAAGCGCACCATGATACCATAGCGTAGCCAAATGCTTAACAGAGAACGCGTCTATGCTTACCACTGATTCCCCCGTTACCCTTGATGCTGATGTTTTATCTGAGATCTCACCTATGCTGGATAAAAGCTTCGCTGACATTGATTGGCAAGTGCCATGGATGTGCCATATAAATCAGCTGAGCATCATCAGCGCAATCATTAAAAGTCTAAGTTCATTAAGTGAACAAAACAATGCTGTAGCGTATGAGGGTTAGCCAATAGATGTGATTGCGGGTGTATTAAACAATGCATTTAATCAGCAAAGCAGTCATGAGCAGAGCAGTCATGGGCAAGTAGAGCTACCAACGACTAAGCCCACTCATAATAATCAAGCCCATACTCTAAAGTTTGTCTCACAGGATGCGCTGCCTGAAGGCGAAGCGTATGAAAGCTTTATTGCAACGACTGGTAATATCCCGACGCGTGATAATTTGCACGATTTATTTAACGGCAGTATTTGGCTGACCTTTCCGAAAACTAAAGCATTGCTCAATTATTATCATATGCTAGAAATAGCTGCGCAGGGTATCAATGCGAGTAGAGGGCGTGTGCGCGATACCATTACTGTCTTTGATGAGAATGGCGCAGTGCTCGTCACGGCAGATCCAAATATTGGTGAAGCGTTGATTGGGTTTGATTGGAAGGCAAGTTTAGTAGCACCGCGTGCTAAGTGGGACGACCCTCAACAGTCTAATAGCCATGCACAAGCAGCGGTCTATATCTTTGGGCATGCTTTGCTTGAGCAGTTGGTATACCCGCGAAAACCCTTATGCGCTCACAGCATTGTCATTCATGTTGCACAAGAATTCTTTACCCTATCGTTAGCTGAGCGTATGCGTTATTTAGATGATGAAGTTGCGCACTATATGGACGAATTATTATCAAAAAACGATGTTACACCGCGCCAGCTTGCACCGTTACCTATTTTGGGTGTGCCGCATTTTTGGTCAGAAAATGCTGATCCGAGTTTTTACGATGATGACTATGTGTTTCGTAGTGGTCGCCGTCAAAAAAGTAATTAGTGTGAAATGGCTGAAGTATTGGTAGATAAGTGGCTAAGCCGTTGTTACGTTTACGATTGTGCCACGATTTGACTACGTCTAGACGTTAACAAAGGTTGATATATTTGTTATGGTAAAAGGACGTTATTGTTAAATGATAAAGAAATGATTTAAAAGGTATTTAGCCATTTTATTCATTGAGATTTATGTCTCCTCATTCTAAATAACGATTAACTTTAATAAACAATGATGAAGGATTTATTTAGCCACCAGTTATCAGCACAAGCGTAAGACTGCTTATGTTCAGGATATATAACAACGATAAGGAAGCTACTATGAGTGATATTTTTGATGTAAAAGACACGATTGCGGTCGATGGCAAGGAACATACCTACTACAGCTTGCCAGCGCTAACCAAAACCTACGAAAACATCAGTAAACTGCCATTTTGCATGAAAATCGTACTAGAGAATCTATTACGTAACGAAGACGGCGGTCAATCAGTCGGAAAAAACCATATCGAAGCCGTTGCCAACTGGGATGCAGGTGCAGAAGCGTCAAAAGAAATTGCCTTTATGCCGGCACGTGTGGTGCTACAGGATTTCACCGGTGTACCATCAGTTGTCGATTTGGCAGCGATGCGTGATGCGGTAGTTGAGCTTGGCGGTAAGGCTGAGCAAATCAATCCGTTCATCCCTAGTGAGCTAGTCGTCGATCACTCTGTGCAAGTGGATGCTTATGGCCGTGAAGACGCGCTAGATCTTAACGAAAAGATTGAATTTAAGCGTAATAATGAGCGTTATGAGTTCCTACACTGGGGGCGTAACGCTTTTGAAAATTTCGTCGTCGTACCACCAGCCACAGGTATCGTGCATCAGGTCAATCTTGAGTATCTAGCCCGTGTCGTGATGGCTGCTGATGTAGATGGTGAGCTGACAGCTTATCCAGATACGGTATTTGGTACAGATAGCCATACGACCATGATTAATGGTATTGGTGTACTTGGTTGGGGCGTGGGCGGTATCGAAGCGGAAGCGGCCATGCTCGGTCAACCGTCATCAATGCTGATTCCACAAGTGGTTGGGTTTGAGCTGAAAGGCAAGCTAACTGAAGGTGTCACTGCGACAGATTTGGTATTGCGTGTGGTCGAGATGCTACGTGCGCATGGTGTGGTTGGTAAGTTCGTCGAGTTTTATGGAGAAGGCTTGCACAGTATGCCACTGGCTGATCGTGCCACTATTGCCAATATGTCACCAGAGTATGGTGCGACTTGTGGTATCTTCCCAATTGACCAAATGGCGATTGATTATCTGCGCCTATCTGGTCGTGATGAAGCACAAATTGAGTTGGTCGAAAAGTATGCCAAGGCGCAAGGCCTATGGCATGATGCTGATACTCCAGCTGCAACTTATTCAAGCAAGCTAGAGTTAGATTTGTCTTCTGTACAGCCAGCACTTGCTGGTCCAAACTTACCACAGCAACGTATCAATCTGTCTGATATGCATGAGAAGTTCGGTGAAACGTTAGAAAAAATGACCAAAGATCGCAAGTCAGAAGTAGAAGGCAAAGTACGCTTTGACCAAGAGGGCGGTGAGCAAGAACAAGCTGAACATTTAGCAGCTCAGCCAAAAATGAACGATGACCAAGATGATGGTTATCAGCCTGCAAATGGGGTCTTCTCGACCGTTAGTATCGATGAGAAAGACCACAAGCTACGTGATGGTTCAGTCGTGATTGCCGCCATTACTTCTTGTACCAACACCTCAAACCCTGCGGTTATGATTGGTGCAGGTTTAGTCGCCAAAAAAGCAGCAGCTAAAGGCCTGAAAGCCAAGCCATGGGTCAAAACGTCATTAGCACCTGGTTCAAAAGTCGTGACCGATTACCTAGAAAAAACCAAGCTGATGGATGAGCTAGAAAAAACAGGCTTCTATCTAGTAGGTTATGGTTGCACCACGTGTATCGGTAACTCAGGACCATTGCTTGAAAGTATCGAAAAAGGTATCGAAGAAAACGACCTAGTCGCTGCTGCCGTATTATCAGGCAACCGTAACTTTGAAGGTCGTATTCACTCACACGTCAAAGCCAGTTATTTAGCCTCACCACCGTTGGTTGTCGCTTATGCGTTGGCAGGTACGGTCGATATTGATATGACCACGCATCCGCTGGGTCAGGATCAAGATGGCAATGATGTGTTCTTAAAAGACATCTGGCCAACGTCAGAAGAGATCAATGAGCTGATTGCTAATAATATCGACGCAGATATGTTCCGCAAAAACTACGGTGAAGTGTTTGCAGGTAGCAAAGCATGGAATGCAATTAGTTCTGCAGATAGTCAGTTGTATCCATGGGATGAAGGGTCGACATATATCAAAAACCCACCGTTCTTTGATGGCATGACCATGGAGCCAGAAGGTATCCCTGATATCGAAGGCGCACGTATCTTAGGTCTATTCGGTGATTCAATCACTACTGATCACATCTCACCAGCGGGTAATATCGACCCAGACTCACCTGCAGGCAAGTATCTGCAAGAGCGTGGCGTGCTACAAGCCGATTTCAACAGCTATGGCTCACGCCGTGGTAATGATGCGGTTATGACTCGTGGTACCTTTGCCAATATCCGTATCAAAAACACGATGATGGCTGGCAAAGAGGGCGGTTATACTTATTACTTTAATGGTGATAAAGCCACTCTCCAAGATGGCGAAGAAATGGCCATCTATGATGCGGCAATGAAGTATAAAGAAGACAAGCGTCCGCTCGTGGTATTGGGTGGTGCGGAATATGGCTCTGGCTCTAGCCGTGATTGGGCTGCGAAGGGTACGATTTTACTCGGTGTGAAAGCAGTATTGACCAGCTCATTTGAGCGTATTCACCGTTCAAACCTAGTCGGTATGGGTGTGTTGCCATTAACCTTTAAAGAAGGTGAAAATGCAGCGACCTATAACCTAGACGGTTCTGAAGTGTTTAGCATCACTGGTTTAGATAATGGTGAAAGCAAAACAGCGACAGTCACGGCTACACGTGCTGATGACTCAACTGAAAGCTTTGATGTTAATGTCATGCTACAAACGCCAAAAGAGCGTGAATATGTGCGTCACGGCGGCGTATTGCACTATGTGCTACGTCAGCTGGCTGCTGAGAGTAAAGAAGCAGGCTAGTAATTAGTTAAGCTTCATATGACAAAAAGCCCAATCTTCGACAAAGTAGAGGATTGGGCTTTTTTATTGTTTGAGAAAAGGGAAAGCAAATAACTGAAAATCTATTTACTTAACTTATCTGAAATTCTCATTCCAGCTCTCTTTAAACACTTTATTTAGGAACATTTCTTTATCGATGCTACCATCATCGTTCAAACAAGTCTTATCGACAAAAAGGTAGTTCGTCCAACTAATATCAGGAGATAGTGCATTGATCTCATTTACTATGTCAGCTTCACTAATCTCAGAAAAATCTCTAGTAATAAGCTTTTGAGCCAGTTCTAAAATACGACTCTTTGTTTTATACTCGTAAGAATTTGGGTACTCAGAAATTTTATCAAAAAACTCCTCGTAGTTTACATTCCCATCTTCGTGTACATACTCTTCACTCCAGAATATATAGTCACTCCAAAACGGATCGGGAGATAATTTGTTTAGTTCAAGGTTTATTTCTATTTGTCTTGGCTCTGAGCATTTGGTATTCAGTAACTCTTCAAGTAGCAAAGTAAATTTTTTCTTAGTATCATCGTTCATTATTATGTCTTCTACCGTGTATTCCAATTCTATCAACTCTTCTCAGTCAACAGCTTAATTCCTAGCCCCATAAATACGACACCGCTTATTTTATTCATCATTGATTCAATTTTTGGATTCTCTCTTAGTTTTTTGCTGAACTTTGACGCCAGCAGTGCCAAACACAAGCACCATATAAAGCCAGTAACAGCAAAGGTCAGTCCTAACATTAAAAATGACAGCATGCCATAAGCGTAGCTTGAGTCAATGAATTGCGGGAAAAATGCGAGGAAGAATAATGCGACTTTTGGATTAAAGGTATTGGTGAGTACACCTTGCTTGTATATTTGCCAATAGTCTAAAGGTTTGATGAATTTCGGCTTCTCGCTACCCTGCAAACTACTGGCTATCAAGGGCTGCTGTTTACTCATTAGCATTTTGACACCCAAATAGCACAAGTAACCGGCACCAATATATTTGACGAGCATAAATGCCGTAGGAGAGTTGGCAAGCAACACGGACAACCCTAGTGAAGCCAGTAGCGTATGCACCAGAATGCCCGAAGTAATGCCCAACACAGAATAAAACCCTGCCGTTTGCCCCTGCGAAATACTACGGGTAATGATGTACATGCTATCCGTGCCTGGAGTTAGGTTTAATAAAATAGCAGCCAAAATAAACCCTAGATAGTTCTCAATACCGAACATAGCAAATCCCTTTGTTTTGATAACCCTAATTATCCGTGTGTCATACAGTCTGTATAGAAGTTATAAAACTCTTATAAGGTGGATAGTATCTAGCATTGAGTGAGTTAGCAATAGTGCCAATAGCCATTTGATAGTTAGAGTAAGGTTAAGAGATGTTTGAAAACCAACAGACATAAAAAAGCCCAATCACCGTATGATGACTGGGCTTTTTTATTGTTCGCTTACTAGTCTAATCTGATGCTAAGCAAAAGTGCTAGTAAGTGACGCCGAATAGTGGCGTCCCCAGGGGGATTCGAACCCCCGTTACCGCCGTGAAAGGGCGGTGTCCTAGGCCTCTAGACGATGGGGACGCATAGAGTGTTATAACCAATGGTTACAACGGTACTTCACAATATCAGATAGCTTACAAGTAAGCATTGCCTAGGTGCTGATATCGTCCTACTAGCGAGTATCTATTATAAATTTCAGTAGTACTGAGCATTGCAATAAATAGTATGGTGGAGCTAAACGGAGTCGAACCGTTGACCCCTTGCATGCCATGCAAGTGCTCTACCAACTGAGCTATAGCCCCTCGCTAAGAGTGTGCGTATTTTATGCAAGACCGACAGTCCTGTCAACTACTATTTTAAAAATAATCCATAAATATGCAAAAAAAAGCGTTTTAGCCTATTTTAATGGCTTAACAAGCCCAAATCAGCGTGGATTTTGCTTGAGAGAGATCTCTTTGATGGCTTTATCCGTATAAAATTCTTCTTCGGTACAATTAGAGTTGTCATCAGAAAAAATGATGACACAGCACTCAGTAGGGATATATTGACCCCCTTTTTCTCTGACGGTTCTGATACCTTTAAAGCCAGTGATGTCAAACTTGCTTAATTTGTCTAGATTATGGTTGGTATAACCACAGTAGGTGGTGTATATCCACTTCAAATCTTCAAAATCTTGACCTTTTGTCAGGGTGAGTTTTGCATCATAAAGCTCTTTTACGATGGCATCATAATATTTCTGCGCTTCTTTGAGGGTGTTAAAGACATAATCTTTGCTTTCTATCGTAACGGTTTTGGCGGCCATGTTTAATTCCAAATGAGAGATTTAATTTAAAAAATCGATTGGCTAAGGTATATAATCAATCCACTATAAAAGCGTTAACCTCGCTTGAAGTATGACATATAAGTCTGCACTCGGTTGCCTTGTACCATTTTTATATTAGATCAACTATAGTACGTGTTCAACTTAGCTTGAACAGCGCTTGTATAGAAAAAATTCCTACAAATCTAAATCTATCTCATCTAATTGATTTATATGAATTTCTATCTCTTTATGCTCTAGCAAGAAACTATTACCGATGCCTATTGTCTCTTTACGTAATAACTCTAAAGAAGCTTCATCAAGGATCTTATTCAAATTCTCAAAACCAATATAACTTGGTTGATTAATGTCGCCTAACCCATAATGAAAGCCAATATTCCTACCTGGATTCAGTTTTTCACTTATAGAGACAAATAAGTTGTCTATACTACTGGGGCAGCATGAAATAGTTGATAAAAACGACCCCAGATCGTTCAGCATGAAACTTACCTGTATAACATTGTTATCTTTGCGTGTAATGCTGCAATAGATATTATCTATAATGGTATTATAGTCTTCAACTATGAGGTAACAGCGGATATAGTCATTGAGAATAATTTTTTTATAATACTTATTGTAGTTATAAGTATCATTTCTTTTTAAGAAATCGAGAGTATTTGTTACTCGGATATGTATTGTGCCACTCTCTATACATCTCTTATAGAATTTTTCTTTTGCTTTTTCCGATTTTCTCAAAATAAAGCTAGCATAAAAATATTCTTGGATACTCTTATGAATGAAAGAATACTCTAAACCATCTTTCAGTAATAAGCATATAACTTTAGAAAAGTCTTCAAGAACATCTATAGAGTTAGCGTCTATACTCTGTTTATCTAAACAAGATTCTATAAAATCAATGGCTTCTGTATACGTAAGTACAAGCTTATCACTATTGTTTGTAACGAAACAAAACTGCTCAAAGACTTTCTGTAAGTCTGTTTCACTTATACCACTATTTAACGGTCGTTTATATCCAGGTTTAGTTTTATCGTGGCGAGAAATAAGTACAGAAAATAGTTCTTTATAAAACTCATTTTGATTCGTTGGTATTTCTAAGTTCGACCGATAATTCATTATAAACAAAGTAACCATTAGTGGCGTAGTTAATAAGTTCTGTATCTCAGTAGTACTACCTTCAATAGCTTTTTTCAGCAAGTTTCTGGATTCTTCTTCGTCTACAAGTTTGTCGATTAATTTACTTTGTTCGTTAAAATCATAACTAGAAAGCTTAAATACTCTAAAGAAATTTGATTTTTGAATGTCAGCTTCTGGACGAGAGCTAATAATTATTTGTAAATCTTCATAACGCTCACACCAACCCTCGATTTCATTTATCAACCTACCAACTTTTTCATACGGTACTTCATCAAAACCATCTAGAAATAAAACTAAGCTACCGCTACTAGCAAATTTTTCAAAATCATCATCATTGAATAGTGGTATCCAGTTTTTGATCTTATCACTAATAGCCGCTTTTAGACTTTGGCTGTCTTCAAGTCGTCTTAATTCAAAGAAAATAGGAACTCTCTGACCTTTTGTAGCTTCCTGATAGGTTAGGTAACGCATAAAAATAGACTTACCTTGACCGACAGTTCCTTCTAGAACTATAGACTTATCACTTATATTTAATATACTGTCAACAGCTCCCTGAATCTTATCTATCTTAGTGGCGACGTAAAATTCATGTAAATTAATACTATCATCACCTTTATAAATAGTTTTTACCTTAATTACTTCAAGGATTGTTTCAGAAAGAGTTTGAAGTGATTTTTCTATATTTTGATTGCGAGTACCTTTTAATGCTTCCTTAAACGTCCAACCTAGAGCCTTAGTTAAAGGATCTTTTAATAAGGTAGCTAGGACAGCAGCCGTAATACTCATAAGGTTTACCTGTCATTTAAATTTAATCAAAAAAAGCTACCCTAATCGTATAGTGATTAGGATAGCTTTAATAGTACTTGTAAACTATTTTTTCTAACTAAAAAACTACTCAGCAGCAGCTAAGAAATCTGGCAACTCTGCCGCTTGTTTTTCAAGTTTTTTCAGTTTCTTTTTACCGAGGCCACCCAATACATCAACCGCATGACGCAAGCGAGTTAGGGTCATGTCAGCACCGATAATCGCCATAGAGTTCATGACTGGCGTCGATGACGTGCTACCAGCGATAGCGATAAAGAACGGCGCCATAAAGTCACGCATCTTGATATCGAGGTGAGCGGCAAGACCTTTTAGCGTGGCGTAGATATTTTCTTCTGACCACGTTGGCAATACTTCTAACTGCCATAATGACAGCTGGAGCATGTCCATGATTTGCTCAGGTGTGAACGACTTATGCGTAAAGCTCTCAGCATTGATAGCAGGTAGGTTCTGGAAGTAGAAGCCACTCCAATTCACCGCATCAGACAATAGCTCGATACGTGGCTGAATCGCCGCTGCGATAGCCGTTAGTTTGTCACTGTTGCTGGCCCATTCAAGGATTTTATTCTTTAATTCTTCAGGGGTTAGGGCGCGTAGCCATTCTGCATTGAGCCAGTTGAGTTTTTCGATATCGAAGATAGGGCCGCCAAGTGACACACGTTGAATATCAAAGCTAGCAATCATTTCTTCTAAGGTAAACTGCTCAGCATCATTTGGCATTGAGTAGCCCATACGACCGAGATAGTTGAGCAACGTTTCAGGTAGCACGCCTGCATCACGATAGTAGGTGATAGAGGTTGGATTTTTACGCTTAGACAGTTTTGATTTGTCTGGGTTACGCAGTAATGGCATGTGGCAAAGTACTGGCATCTCCCAACCAAAATATTCATAAAGCAACTGATGCTTAGGCGCAGAGTTCAACCACTCCTCACCGCGCATCACATGACTGATATCCATCAAGTGGTCATCGACGACATTGGCTAAATGGTATGTTGGCATGCCGTCTGTTTTTAGCAGCACTTGCATGTCGACTTGGGTCCAAGGAATTTCAACCGTACCGCGCAGCATGTCATGTACTTGGCAGATACCTTCGGTAGGCACACGCATACGAATCACGTGAGGTTTGCCTTCAGCGACCAGTTTTTCGGTGATTTCTGGTGCAAGGTGAGCACAGCGACCGTCATAACGTGGCGTCTCGCCATTGGCCATTTGCTCAGCGCGCATGATATCTAGCTCTTCACTGGTACAAAAACAGCGAAATGCATGGTCTTTTTCTATGAGTATCTCAGCGTGTTTGGTATAAATGTCGCTACGCTCGCTCTGACGATAAGGGGCATGAGGACCACCGATATCTGGACCCTCGCTCCAATCTAGACCGACCCAACGTAGCGCGTCTAAAATCATTTGTTCTGATTGCTCGGTTGAGCGTGTTTGGTCAGTGTCTTCGATACGCAAAATAAACTCGCCGCCATGCGCTTTAGCAAAGGCCAAGTTAAATAGTGCGATATAAGCTGTTCCTACGTGAGGAAAGCCAGTCGGTGAAGGCGCGATACGAGTACGAACAGGGCGCGTTGGTGCTTGGGTCGATGTTTGGGTCATAGGAATCTCAAAATACGTTTGTTAATGAATGTGTTGGTTAATGAATTTAGCAGTGAAAGAGGGTAATAAAAAATCGCAATGACAAATATGCATGAAATATTTGAATAAAAAATACGGATGAAACAATAGTCGTCAAAGTAGAAAAATAGCGTAAAATATAGCGCTAGTATAACAGAGAGATAGGATATTTTTAATGAAAAGCCCTTCTAGCGCTTGACTACAGATATATCCTTGCGATAATAATGCTAGGCAAGGCATAACTTGTTTATTTTCATCTGATTTTTCACTATTACTGGCCAAAATGGTCGTCATCTACTGAGTCGTGTGTGTCATTATTAAATAATAAGCAAAAAAATAAGTCAAAATCTACAGCAACTCCTTCGTCAACCGCTGAGCACTCTGACTCAGCGGCTAGTTTGTCTACGGTAGAGAATACGTCTGCTGATCAGTCTGCCCAAGTATCTGTAACAGATAAAACAACCTCTGACGAATTGAGCTTTGTCCATGACGCGGTGTTGCTGCAAGAAACAGTCGCCGCCGTGCTGGGCGTCAAGTCCTTGCCGAAGCAAACGGATGATAACGACCAGAATGGCTTGCAGATAAGCGGTATTTACGTTGATGCGACCTTTGGGCGTGGTGGACATAGTCGACTACTATTAAGTCAGCTTGCCGATGACGCGCAGTTGATTGTTTTTGATAAAGATCCGACAGCCATAAGCGTGGCTCAAGAGCTGGCAAGTACAGACAGCCGCGTGAAAGTGGTTCATGACAGCTTTGCGACATTAACGGACAGTCTAGCAGCCATGGGCATCGTGCAAGTTGACGGCTTGATGGCGGATTTGGGGATTTCCTCACCGCAGATTGATGACGGCAGTCGCGGCTTTAGCTTCATGCGTGATGGTGCGGTTGATATGCGCATGGATACCAGTCGTGGCCAATCGGTCGCTGAATGGCTGATGAAAGTTGATGATGAAACCTTGGCTAATGTGCTTTATGACTTTGGCGAAGAGCGTCATAGCCGCCGTATTGCACGTGCGATTAAGCAAATGGACAGCTTTGAGTCCACGCTTGAGTTGGCAGAAGTGATCAAAGTTGCGCATCCTAATTGGCAGCGCGGCAAGCATCCGGCAACTCAGAGCTTTCAGGCCATGCGCATTTTTATTAATAATGAGCTTGGCGATGTCGATGCCTTTTTAGAACAAAGTATCCCAATTTTGAAATCCGGTGGACAGCTTGCGGTTATTAGCTTTCACTCACTTGAAGATCGCCGTATCAAGCAGTTTTTGCAGCGTCATAGCAAAGGTCAGTACCCAGAAGACGAAAAGCTACCGATGCCGCCCAATCGTCCACGTTACTTTAGCAAGCCTAAGCGTGTGGGTCCGAGCAAAGCTGAAACCAGTCAAAACCCACGCTCGCGTAGTGCATGGTTGCGCATGGCAACACGTACGGATATCGAATATCTACCTGTCGGCGACCAGTAGAGTCTAGATAGTTGGTACATAAATATCTACTTATTCTGAGTACTTGGATATATATGTGTTTAGAAATATAAGTGCTTAGATGTTTCAACGCTCGGGCATGGTATTTGGTCAGCTATCTGTTTATGAGATAGGACTGATGTTTTAATGGTTACGTGGCTGTTAAAAACCTGTAAACATTCTCTGCTAGGCTCGACAGTTGCTTTCTTTTTTGTCTGTTTGGTTTTACCTTTATCTTTTCTGATGGTGCTGATGGCTCATGAGTGTTGCATCACTCATAGACGGTTATCGCTTTTTATATTTTGAAGTTCAATTTTTGAGATCGTCATGGCAATATCTGACAAACCGACAAAACGTCGCGCCGCACCGCCCTATAATAACGATATCGGCGAACTATTCGTGCGCCGATTTAATGTGGTCAGTATCTATGTGGCAGTGCTATTGATAATAGCTGCTGCGATTGTGTGGAGCGGTATCAAAACAGCCGAAGGCGTTCAGCAATATCATCAGGACTATAAAACCTTGCAAGACATGAAAAAACAAGAGCGTAAGCTACAAGTTGAGCACCAGCGCTTGCTCATTGAACAACAGACATTTAGTGCGACACCGCAAATTGCCAGTCGTGCTGTGTCTGAGTTGGGTATGTTCTCACCAACCCTTAAAGACAAGCTCATTATCCAGCCAGGAGCCGCTACGGTATTGGTACCAGTGGACACTACTGATTCAGATGACGAAGAGTCATATGCTGTTGGACCACGGGCTTCTACGGATTTGTCTCCTGATGTTACGGAAGCGGAGGCAGGACAATGAGTGATAAAAAACCTGTCAAAAGTACCAGAAAAAAACCAGCCAGCGGTAAGGTCACTAAGCCATTGCGTCCTGCTAGCGCGGCTAAATCTGGACAAACGAGCAGTAAGCCTGAAAAACAATCTTCTGGTAACCGTAAAGCCAAACTATTTGATCGCCTAAAAAAGAATGAAGATAAGGGTGCCTATACCAGCGTCAAAAATCAAAAAGCCAAAAGAGCATTTTTGGGTAAGGCGTCTGGCGCTTCCTCTCGTGGCGGCTTTGAGCATGATAAGAATCGCTTCCGTACTATTTGGGGTATCGCACTGGTCGTATTGGGATTACTCATAGCTCGTGCGTATTATTTACAAGTCGCTAATGCGCAGTTCTATCAAGATAAAGGTAATGAGCTTATTACCAGCGTGCGTACGCAAAAATCCTATCGTGGCATGATTACCGATCGCAATGACCTGCCATTAGCCGTCAGCGCACCACTTGCCACCGTGTCTTTTAGTCCACATGATTATTCGCGTGAATATTATGAACTAAAGCGGATTATTCTTACCAACCCTAGCAGTCCACAATTACAGGCGCGTATGCAAAAGCGTCTAGATAATATGGATCTGACCACGCTTGCTGCTGCTGCCAACATCTCAGTCGACGAGTTAAAAAAAGTCACCGCCATTGATGACAGTATTGATGTCACTGACGAAGTAGCAGTAAAAGCCGCACTGCCGTCGGGCGCAGGCTCGCATTATCTGCCATTGTTGAATAAAGTAACGCCTGAGATTGCTCAGAGTGTCAGCTCGCTTGATTTCCCTGGCATCTATGAAAAGAATTTCTTTCAGCGCTATTATCCGCAGCCGCAACCAAATTCGCAGTTATTGGGCTTTATGGGACAAAGTGCGAGCGACCCTGAAGGGGGTTATGAAGGTCGTGCCGGTATCGAGCGTCAGTATGAAACCGAGCTGGCAGGTGATGATGGTAAAGTATTGGTATTAAAAGATGCCAAACAAAACAGCCTAAAAGAAATTAAGCAAATTGAACCCGAAATACCGGGTAAAGATGTGGCATTGACCATTGATTCGCGCTTGCAGTATTTGCTTTATAAAGAGCTAGAAAAAGCAGGTCGTTTACAAAAAGCACGTTGGTCAACAGGTATGATCGTCGATGTGCAAACGGGTGAAGTTCTTGCACTGTCGACATGGCCGTCATTTAACTCAAACAACCTAAATGAGATGACTGGTGAAAACCAGCGTAATCGTGCACTCCTTGATGTGTTTGAACCGGGTTCAGTAATGAAGCCATTTACGGTTGCTGCCGCCTTGGATTCTGGTAAATATACACCGACCTCTTTAATCGATACCAATCCTGGATCTATTCGTGTGCGTGGCTATACCATTCGGGATCACAATAATCTGGGTATGATTAATCTGGCAACGCTATTACAGAAATCTAGTAACGTAGCGTCGACTAAGATTGCGCTATCACTGCCAGCCGATGCTATTAGTAATATGCAAAGGCAGTTTGGTTTTGGTTCGAAGACACCATTAAAATTCCCTGGTGAAGGAAGTGGTCTGGTTGTGACACCAAAAGAGAAAGAGACAGCACGCCGTGCAACCGTCAGTTATGGTTATGGCCTACAAGTGACTCTGGCGCAGGTGGCGCAAGCTTACTCAGCGCTAGCCGCAGGTGGCGTCATGCATCCATTGACCCTAATCAAAAATGATAAGCCGCTACCGAGCAAGCGTATTATGGCGCATGAAAAGGCAATGTCGATTGTCCAAATGCTAGAAAGTGTCACCGAGCAGGGTGGTACGGCAAAAGCTGCCGCTATCGATGGTTATCGTGTCGCTGGTAAAACAGGTACATCGCGCCGTATTAATCCAGATGGCGGCTATTATACTGACCAGTACCGCAACGTCTTTGCTGGCATGGCGCCAGCGTCTAATCCAAGGTTAGTGGGTGTGATGCTCATTGAAGATCCACGCGGTCAAATTTATGCTGGCTTGACGGTAGCCCCTGTGTTCCATAACGTCATGAAAGAGGCGCTACGTTTATATAATGTACCTTTGGACAAGCCGTTAAAAACGGAAGAGCCATAGCAGTAAAAGTGTAACTGACCGTTTTTGAATGTTTAGCGCTTAATTATTCGATTTGTTTTAACTATTTAGGATTTGCCAATGACTATCTCATCGCCGAGCAATGCTCCTGTTACCTTGCAACAATTGCTTGAAGCCAATAGCAGTCATAAACAGGGTTTGCAGCAGGCATGGACGACGATGGTAGCGGCATCGGATAATCAGGCGGCGACTCAAGAGAAGTCGAATCATATAAATGTAATCGCTAATATCCCATTTCATCAGTTCCGTTTAGACAGTCGTCAGCTTGAAATGAATGATGCATTTGTTCTTTTAAAAAGCCAAACACCAAACTGTCAAAAAAGCCGAGACTATCTATCCCAAGCTGCTAAGAATGCGGCTTTTATTGTATCGGAAGTCGATCCTATCGCGCTGTTTGCTACGGCGAATGTATCAAATTTTACTGATATCGCCTTATCAGGGGATAGTGTCTCGAACGCACAGCAACAATTAGCTGCGCTGCCTTGTCCAGTATTATACGTACCCAATATTCGTGACTTTTTAGGCAGCTTAATCCAATCTCGTTTGCAATATCGGCAGTCAGTGACCTTACCAAGGGTCGTTGCTGTAACGGGTACCAATGGCAAAACCACTATCAGCCAATTGGTGGCGCAATTAACCCAATTAACTGGCATGAGTAGTGCAGTGATGGGTACAGCGGGTAATGGTCGACTTGGTGCATTGGTACAGGCCAGCCATACCACGGGTGATGCCTTAGCGGTCCAGCAGTTCTTGTATCAAATGGGCACAGAGCGTGCTGAACTATTAGCATTAGAAGCCAGCTCTCATGGATTAGATCAGCAGCGCTTGCAAGGCATGCCAGTGTCTGTGGCGATTTATACCAACTTGAGCCGTGACCACCTCGATTATCATGCCGATATGGCCGAATACGCTGCGGCAAAAGCCAAGTTGTTTGATAAAGCGCATTTTCCTGATTTGACGCATGCCATTATCAATATCGATGACGAGTATGCGCAGGTTATGATCGATACTGCGCAGGCCAGTGATGTAATCGTTTGGACTTATAGTTTGGATGCATCAAAGACGGCTACTTTTGTGGCGGCTGACATTAAGCCAAGCCTACAAGGTGTCGAAATTACTCTGCGTAGTAGCATTAAAAGTGATAGCTCTGGTAATCATAATATAAGTAATATAAACATCGTGAGTCCATTACTAGGACGCTTTAACGTCGCTAATTTGCTCGCGGCTATTGCTGCTTCAGTGGCGCTTAATGTGAGCTCGGACGATGTTGATAATGGTATATATAGTGAGATTGAGCGTATAGCCGCCGTTGTACCGCAATTACAAGGTGCTGTTGGACGCATGCAGCGTGTACCGTCCAATGATGGCTGTTTCATCGTGGATTATGCCCATACGCCTGATGCATTGAGCCAAGTGCTGGCCAGTCTCAAGACTCATTGTAAGGGACAGCTGTGGGCGGTGTTTGGCTGTGGTGGCGATCGTGATGCTGGTAAGCGTCCGTTGATGGCACAAGCGGGACTAGCGGGTGCCGACCAAGTTGTTTTAACCGCTGACAATCCGCGTACTGAAGACCCCAATGTCATTTTGCAAGACATGCAAGCTGGTATGAATACAGAGCAATACCAGCGTACGCATATCGAACCTGCACGCCAAGCCGCTATTGAGTATGCTGTCAGTCATGCTGCTGCCGATGATATTGTCGTTATCGCTGGTAAAGGCCATGAAACGTATCAAGAGATTAATCATGTCCGTTATGATTTCGATGACAGTGTGATATTGCAGCAAACGCTAGCACAAGCGGGCCGAGTATAGGCAATCAGATGGGATAGCTTTTACGTCACAAATATTTCTAATATTTATAAAAATTAAGTAGTCATCATATAAGGTAATCACTATGACAGCCGACAACGATACTGCCACTCAGTCGCAAGGGCTGTATGTCTGGCAAGTAGATAATCTGCTTGCTGCGACAGCATCTCTTGATGGTCATTGGCAATTATCACCAGAACAAATAAATGCAGGACAAACCGCGTTGCCCAACGATGCTGTTACTGGCAATCGTATCGCTACTGATACCCGCACGATAAAGCCGGGTGATATATTTTTAGCGCTGAGCGGCCACAATTTTGATGGTCATGATTATATCGATATGGCGGCATCAAAAGGTGCTATCGCTGCTATCGTATCGCGTCCTATCACCAGTCCAAATAGCATTCCGCAGTTAGTAGTGAGTGATACACGCTTAGCGCTAGGTCAGTTGGCTGCGTATCGTCGCCAGCAGCACACAGATTTGACTGTGATTGCAATCACTGGTTCTAGCGGTAAGACCACCTGCAAAGAGATGCTTGGTAGTATCTTTGGTAGATTGGCACCAACACTGATTACCCGTGGCAACCTAAATAATGACTTGGGTGTACCGATGATGCTGCTTGAGCTATCGGATCATCATCGTTATGCTATCTTGGAGTTGGGTGCTAATCATATCGGTGAGATTGCCTATACGACTGAGATTGTTCAACCTGATGTAGCTTGTATCCTAAATATTGGTACCGCGCATCTGGGTGAGTTTGGCAGTCGCGAAGGTATCTGCCAGACCAAGGCTGAGATTTATAGCACATTAACCAATGACCAGTTTGCGATTGTTCCTGATAAGGATGATTTTACCAATCAACTGCGCCGTATCGCTGAAAAGCATACCTCACATGTGATTGGATTTGGTAATACCGATGTCAGTGCTAGCCATCTCGATGTAGAGCCTGAGCGCAGTGAGTTTAAATTGCATATTGGTAGCCAAGTTCATGATATCAACTTGCCACTGGCTGGTGAGCATAATGTCAATAATGCCTTGGCCGCTGCTGCCTGTGCGCATGCACTCAATATTGCTGTCAGTGACATCGTGATTGGTCTTGAAAATGCCCGTCCAGCCAAAGGCCGTTTGAACAGTCAGTTGCTTGGTATGCATCGCTTAATTGATGATACTTATAATGCCAATCCTCATTCGGTACGTGCTGCAGCCAAAGTATTGGCCGCGCAAACAGGTACACAAGTGATGGTGCTAGGTGATATCGGTGAGCTCGGTGAAGCAGCCGTGAGCGAACACCAAAGTTTGGGCCGTACTATTGCAACTACAGGCATCAATGTACTGCTTTGTGTTGGTGAGTATGCCCCTTATACCGTGGCTGGCGCGCAAGAGATTGCTGATATTAGCGCCCATGCATTTGCGGATAAAGACAGTTTATTACAGTATTTACAGCCGTATTTGCAAGCGCAACAAGCGAAGCCTTGTACTGTGTTGTTCAAAGGCTCTCGTTCCATGGAAATGGAAACTCTTATAAATGCGCTAGTCGAGGAGTAGGCGGTGTTAGTTTGGTTGTTTGGCTGGCTTGGCCAGTATTATACGCCGTTTTCTGCGGTTTCTTCATTGACGTTGAGAGCATTACTTGCGGTCGTGACCGCGCTTGCTTTTAGTATGGCGTTGGGTGGACCTGTCATTCGACATCTGCGTTCGCTCAAGTACGGTCAAGCGATTCGTAATGACGGACCACAATCGCATTTGGCTAAAACGGGTACACCAACCATGGGCGGTGTCCTGATTCTCAGTGCCATTGGGGTATCGACGCTATTGTGGGCACGTCTAAACAATCCTTATGTCTGGATTTTGCTCGTTGTCATGGTTATTTTTGGGGCAGTGGGTTGGGCAGATGATTGGCTCAAGATTAAATATAAAAACCCTAAAGGCTTAATCGCTCGCAAAAAGTATTTTTGGTTATCGATGGGCGCGTTATTTGTCGGTATATCTTTGTATTATATCGCGACGTTACAGCCAGATATCGCAACTACCCGCGAGATGCAGGATTTGTTATTACCTATCTTTAAAGACTGGATGATTCCATTTTCGGCAGTGCCTTTTGGCATTGGTTTTATTATCTTTACCTATTTTGTGATTAATGGTGCTTCTAACGCTGTCAATTTGACCGATGGTTTAGATGGTTTGGCTATCTTGCCAGTGGTTTTAGTCGCGGCAGGTTTAGGTGCGATGGCCTATGTATCAGGTGATGTACGCTTTGCTGATTACTTACATGTACCTTATATCGCTTACAACTCTGAAGTCATCATTGTCTGTGGCTCGATGATTGGCGCAGGACTTGGTTTCTTATGGTTCAATGCGCATCCAGCACAAGTATTTATGGGTGATGTCGGCGCACTTGCCCTCGGTGCGATGCTAGGTACGATTGCGGTTATGACTCGTCAAGAGATTGCCTTCGCCATTATGGGTGGTCTGTTTGTCGCTGAAGCGCTATCAGTTATGCTACAAGTTGGCTCGTATAAACTGCGCAAAAAACGTGTCTTTCGTATGGCGCCATTACATCATCACTTTGAAGAAATTGGCTGGAAAGAAACGCAAGTGGTGGCAAGGTTTTGGATTATCGCTATCATTCTTGTTATTTTAGGTCTTATGACTTTAAAACTACGTTAATAAAGCTACGTTAACTTTAAAGGTTCGTTAGTTTTAAAGCTATGTCGATATCGTCATTCTGATTGACGTTGAACTAATATCAATACTGTTGCTTAAAAAGCTACTTCAAATCTATTTGAAGTGGCTTTTTGTTTTCCAGCCATCACGTTTTTAATAGCTTCTTTTCTGCATGAACTAACTCGAATTTTGCTAAAATGTCAGTCATATTTGTATGACTTTGAGAAACTCGTGTCTTTATTTATCTGCCCTCTTTGCCAATCTCCACTACAGCCTGCTGCAGATACGTGGCGCTGTGATGGTAGCCTACACCCTAGACAAACGGTACATCCATTTGATGTGGCGCGTCAGGGCTACGTCAACCTACTGCCAGTCCAACAAAAAAAATCCAAAGCACCGGGAGACAGTCAGCAGTCTGTTGAGGCTCGCAAGCGGTTTTTGCATGCTGGGCATTATCAGCCATTAAATGACTTAATTTGCCAAAAAATGGTGGTGTTATTGTCGCCAAATGAACAGGTAAATTGGTTGGATATTGGTTGCGGAGAAGGCTACTACACACAGTCAATGGCGCAACTGGGATCGGATGTCATAGACACTCTAATCGCTGCTGATATAAGTAAACCTGCATTGGTTGAATTGGCTAAAGCCAGTAAAGCAGCAGGTCGGTTGTGGTATCAACAAAATAAAGAGACATCTATTCAGACGACAGCGATTTATCCGTTAGTCACTAGCGCCGCGCACCTACCATTACGCGCTCATAGTATGACGGGTATCAGTAGTATTTTTAGTCCCATTCTGCCAGAGGCTTTTGCTGAAGTATTGGCTGATAAGGGCTATCTAATCATTGCCAAACCTGATGCAGGTCACTTGGCAACAATGCGTGATGCCTTATTTGATGATGTTCGCGAGCATGATTCTGATAAATTTTTAACAGAGTTGTCACCGTATTTTACGCTATTAGATACTCATCGTGTCAGTACAGAGCTAACGTTATCAGCAGGTGATTTGGCTGATTTGATGACCATGACGCCCTATGCGTATCGTGCACGTAACGAGAAAAAACAGGCATTACTAACAGCCGTTGAAACAAAGCCATTTAATACTGAGGCAAAATTTGTGGTTTATTTTTTGCAAAAGACGACCGATAAGTAGCTGCTTATATCAGTATGCCTATATAGATGTATAGTGCTGATGATGAGAATATAGCTAGCATTAATACTCTCCTAATAGCCAACCACTCACAAAGGCAAAGTACTCTCGAAACCACGCATTATAGCGAATAGATAAAGGCGTAGGACTGGCGACAGTGATAGGCTGTTCATAGCCTTGATGCTTGGCGATACTGGCTGCGCGAATGGTATGAAAGTCACTGGTCACAATAGCAATGGGCTCAGCGATAGACAGCCCGTTTGCTTCTAAGATGTCTCCGCTATTGGCTAAATTCTCTTCGGTACTGGTACTTTTACCTTCTTGTAAAATACGCTCGAAAGCAATGCCATGTGATTCGTGTAGATACGTTGCCATAATATCGGCCTCGCTACGTGTACGTTGAAAGCCCACGCCGCCACTGGTTATGACCAATGCATTAGGTTGTGATTTGATCAGTGGTACAGCGCTGTCTAGACGCTTGGCGAGGGTCGGTGTGGGTTTGCCTGCAACTGTCCCCGAACCCAATATAATAATCGCTGTTACAGTCGGTGCCGGCTGCATGCTAAGCGTAATTTGCTGCTGTAATGACCAGATGAAAAGCCCAAAGCTGATAAGCCAAAGCGTAAATGCAGCCCACAGTCCATACCATAAACGATTTAACCAAAGGTTTTGGCAGCAATATCTGCGAATGGCTTGCCAAAATAGCCCATGAGCGACAAAGACAATCCCTAATAGCAACGGTACTACCGAGCCAAAATTAATTTTACCGACAGCCATCAAAGTAACACAGTCAACGATGATCACGATACCGATAGTGAATAAGATGACACGAGTGCTAGTAAGTAATGCTTTTGACATAGAAATAATACGCTTGTATGTAGATGACCGACATATTGGAAAATGGTTTTAAAGGTGACGAGTCTAAGATTATCACAGTCGTACATTATGATAGATGGATAGGATATGGATTTTTAAGGCGGGTTATCAATCATCAAATAAAAAAGAGCTCCCTAATTGGGAGCTCTTTTTTTGAAAGATATATAAAACTGCTATTTAAACAACCTCTAGCGATGCATACCACGGACAGGATAGTTGTTTTCTGGATTTCTAATAAAAGCCAAGCCGCCAGCCAGCACTTCTAGATCTGGACGGGCAAATGGTGCATTTGAAATATCAAGGATTTGGATATTACCTTCTGCATTGATAACAAACAGACCAGGTTCAGCGAATGGATGATCAGTTTCTTTCTCTGAGCGTGGGTCAGAGATGTATAAACCTAGCGTGTTCATCTGCTCAACAGTTAGACCGTAAGCGATAGGGAAGTTAATATCTAGCTCTTCTAGGTGCGCGTTTAATTGCTCTTTGCTATCACCTGAGATGGCGATGATGTCAACGCCTACCTTAGCAAACGACTCTTTTATAGATTCAAGCTGAGTGAGGTATTGAGTACATTTTGGGCAATGTTTACCGCGATAAACAACGACCATTTTCCAGTCATGACCGTTTTCGAGCGTACCTAATGATTTTACTTCGCCATTTAGCATGGTTACGTCTATCTCTGGGAATTTTACGCCGGCATGAAGTTTTTGAGTGTAGTCTGTTGACATTGTTTTTATCCTTATCGTTTTATTAAAAAGTTATTTATGTTGAATTTGATTGATCGTTCAATATGCTCAGTACCGATACTACAAATAAACGCTCAACAATGAAGTTGGCTTTTTGTTAGCGAGTGCAAGGTTTTATGACTGTCGGTATCCTTTTTATTTTATGAATCTAAAACGTATCTTCAGTTCCTTTAACTATTGATTATAGATATTTCTAATAGGAGCTATCACCAAACGTATCCTCGTAGCTGTCATACATTTAATCTTGTATCTCATTGCCTTTTTCGAGTCTCTTATATAGGTTTTCGTCTGCAAACAATACAACCAAATAAACACTATGTATCCATTGGACAGATATAACCACTTCTTATCCTAAGCCTACTCACCACGCTGTGCTATCAGTTCATTCCACACTGGTTATTCATTGATAAAAAGCGAGTGGTAGTTAATGGGATAGTTGAGCTCGTATTTTGGCATGCCCTTTTAAGTAAGATGTTCATATTTATCACAAAATATATTCATGGAAAATGATGAATATTTCTGCTATACCTAGTTATACTAATTAATTTGGTTAGTTTATCTAATTAAATTAATTGGCTGTATGGATTTCTAATCTTACGTATCGGAGTTAAGCAACCATAAAGGACGATAACTATGAAATTAGCAAAAGCTGTACTCGCCAGCATCTGTATTTTACCGTTAGCCACCATCGCTTATGCTGAAGACGTTAATACTCAAAACTTACGTATCTCTGAAACCTCAATGATGAGTGTCAATGACGCGGCACCAGCAACCATGAAAATGCACAATGATAATGATCATATGGGCGAAAAATCGAACGCCATTCAAGACGGCAGCGATGTAGAAGTGGACAAAGAAAGAACGTGGCGCTGGCCTTGGCAGAAGAAGAACAAAGAAGTAGCGACACCTGAGCGTCCAAAGTGCTGTTAGTTCATTAACTATAAAGGACTACCACGATGAAATTATGGAAAGCCATTTTAACTAGCATTTTTATTTTTCCGTTAGCTATCATCTCTCATGCTGAAGACGTTGACACCCAACACTTACGCATCTCTGAAACCTCAATGATGAGTGTCAATGAAACAGTGCAACCAACCATGCAGAAAAAAGAAAAAGTACCGACAGATAATAAATCCAGTGCCATTAATAATTCAAATGATGTTGAAATGGATAAAGAACAAGGTTTCAGATGGCCTTGGCAAAGAAGAAAAGACAAAGCTCTTGAAGCTATCGAAGACTTTAAGAATCAATCAAGACCCTGAAGAGGCTCAGAGAGAAAATCCATCATGTGGATCATTTGATGGTAAACCTAGCGTAGTTTTTTACAGTAGTTTCAGCTATTCATAGTGGTTTGTTGATATTAAATACTTTTACACAAGGATGTATATTATGAATATTTATAAGCAAATAACGATACTGACACTTAGTATGTCTCTAATAGGGCTCAGCCATGCTGCCGATGATATGGCAGGTGCCAAAAGTGGTATGACTGTAACGGAAAACAGTGCGATTGCGGCGTGGACTCATAATTGGAGCACCACTGGGAAAGAGAAGAAAAAGGGCAAGGCAAACATGGTGTCCTCAAAGGTGAACGTGCCGTTGGAAGAGGATGCATCGCAAGTAGCCCTAACCGAGTTTGCTGAAAAAAATAACATGACGAACAAAAGCTACGGCGAGGTTTGTGGCGCATTCGTTGAAGGTGAGATGACTGAAACTAAGCGAGGAGGTCATCGTTGGGGCAAGTCTGACTCGCATTGGCCCAAAAAATCTTTTAAGATTTTTAAAGCACGCGAATTTACGAGCGGTGAAGAAGAACTGGCGAAAAGCGCAGGTCATCTATTTGGTAAAACCCGTAAAACCCATAACTGTATCACTACTAAAGTAGGGATCAACGATGAAAACGTTGAGCTTGAGTCTATGAAGCTAACAAAATAATTGAGCAATGCTACATATGCTATCTACGAGTAGAACAAGGTGACAGTTAAACGTTTAGCTGTCATTTTTTATGTACTAAGCCACATTTTGGAGAGTATTCATGAAAACTTTTTGTTACCTACTGGTGAGTCTGCTTTTTTTGTACTCTGCTCAAGCCAATGCCCTAAATACTAACGAGAAAATGATCAATGAGCTGTATCAGGATACTGAGCTTGATATTGATAATGTAGATGACGTTTTTGAATATGTGCTATCACAGACTGACGATACCCTCACTATTTACCCTTCAGAGGGCTATTATTACTTTAACTTTTACCATCAAGGCAACTTAATAAAAGGCAATATGTTGGTAGGTCATAAGTTAAGACAGCAGGGCAGCTTATCCTTTATATATTTTTATGACATAGCCGGAAAAGAACGGGGTGAATTTAAAACGCATCATAAACTATATAAGTCATCAGACATATTTAGCCTGAAAAAGCATCAACCTAACTTATATCAATTAACTTTCAAAAATATCAAAAAAAATCTTGAGATTAATCAGATAGAGCCGGATGCTGATTTTGTAAAGACGCTTGAGAGTCAAGGTTTTGAAGTCAACCTACCCATGATGGATGATTCGGGAGTCACACTCTATTTGGCATTTCATCCTACTACCAATAACTTCTATTATATTAATCCTTTATCCAGAGATGATGAATTTTACTATCCTTTTAGCGACGTACTTAAAGTGGGTGCTAGGACTCAGTTTGTCTACCTGCCTATGGAAAAATTTGCCATATTAGTAGGCGTTAATGCCAATAATGTTTACAAAAATAACTATTACGATGGCCCTTTTGATCAGCTCCCTGACGAGGCATTAGCTAATATAGACTATAAGTCTTATTTGTATCGAGTAAATCCAAGTTGGAAAGATAAAATATATGATGACGGCTATTTTATAAACGACCCTGACGCCCGTGTTGCACTGACCAATTATTTTGAATATCTATCGCTTGATGAACTCAAAAAAATCCAACCTTGTGCGTCTGATAAAAACCCGCTGCAGTGTTTAGAAGACAGTGGGATGCGCTTTTGATTTTGCACGATGCTTTCTTATATAAGAACACTGCTAGTTATCGTCATACGTTGTATGGCGATTAATGATAGTAGATCAGGCGAAGATATAGTCTATGGGATTTCCATAGTAAAAAACGCAATAGGACTTAACATTTTTTAAAGTGTATCTAAAGTAAAAATTGATATTATATTCTCAATATAATGAATTCATCATTTTGTCACTATAATTTTTTGTGTGAGTAACGACGAGTAGCCACGATGGTTAGACAGGTGCGTATACGCATATCAGTCTGACTATGACTAATTTTCAAATATCAATCCAAACGAGAGCGTGTTATGACCTTTATAAAAACGGCTCGAGCTTTCAGCTTGCTGGCTATTGTCACTGCCATACAAGTTTCATCACTGACCTCTGCCTACGCCCATGATCCTAGTGCACATACTCTGCCTGCCAAAGAATGGCAGATCATCGGCCAGCCTAGTGTCGCTGCTGATTTTATTAAATTAGAAGACGACATGGTTTATCTAACCGACAGTCACCATCAGCTACTCTCTTTTAACTTGTCAGACTTTTCAGCCAATGATCAAACCTATATTCTGGAAAAAAACGCCCATATTCAAGCGATCAATCAGCTAGCAGTGATTGAAAATCTAGTAAGTAGTAATCAGTTAACGGCTATCCAAAATCCAAGCGATACTACTGTTATCGCCAATGATAATGGGACTGCGCTAAACAAAATTGATGCGGAAAGTTCTGTTATAACGGATAACAGTGACACGCGCTCTGTTTTATTCTTCTACCTCTTGGGCGGCTTGATCTTAGCGAGTGGTTTGGTTTTCTTCTATGTTTTGAATATACGCCACAAAAAAAACCGAACCTCAAAAATGGCCTATTCAGTTTTTGGTGTATTGGGTTCAGCTGCGTTGCTTGTGGCTTGTAGCAGTACTGAGACGGCCCAAAATATCGGTGCAAAGACGAAAGAGGCGATTGCTCATTTGCCAGTACCTGCCAATGACATTGACTTTATGACCTCAGTATTTGGCTCATTTGATAACGTCAGTACCCATCATGATGATAAATATCTGTATGTCGAATCAAATGGTGTCCCAAGCCATGAAATGATGACAGGTATCACCAGTTGGCAACAGCAAGTACCTATCGACCAGGATTATACCAATGAGAACAGTTGGGTCATTCCCTTACAGCCTGAGCTTGCCGATGAGCCTTTGATGGCCAAAGACAATTTTATGAAAGGGGCCATCGCGATTGCAGCCAATGGCATTCCTATATTCAACCCATTAAACAATCGTGGTGAGGACGCCAAAGCATTCGGAGAATTAGACAATTGGGGCGGGCATTCTGGACGCGCTGATGACTACCATTATCATCTTGCACCAACTCATCTACAGTCACAAGTTGGTGAAGGTAAGCCCATTGCTTATGCACTAGACGGCTTTCCTGTCTATGGTGAAACGGATGATGAGCTGGATGAATATCTAGGCAAATTCAATGAAGACGGTAGCTATGAATACCATGCTACCTCAGAGTTTCCGTATTTAATTGCAGGCTTGCGCGGTAAGGTCACTGTGAACCCAGATACGACAGCGCCAGAAAATGAGATTGCACCGCAAGCGCATACGCACGGCGTTCGTCCAGCGCTAACGCCTTTGCGCGGAGCCGAGATCACAGATTACAAAATTATAAGCCCGACTCAATATAGTCTAACCTATACCCATGACGGTCAAGAGCATAAACTTAACTATGGTTGGGGTGCTACTGAAGCGACTAAAGATACTTATACTTTTGAGTTTATTGATCCAGAGGGTACGACTGTACAAACTTATAAACGCACTGATGATACACAGAAAAAATAATGTGCATCTAATGATAATAATCAGTTATAGAGACAAATAAGCTGAGTTTTAGACCATCTTATATAATGCTAAGGAATCCTAATGAAACCTATTTTAATACCTGCTTTGCTAACCACGACAATATCTGCTGTATTGCTAGCGGCGTGTAGCCAAACTCAAATAGACTCAGCGGCTACCGATGCCAATGAGCAAACGACGGCATCAATAAGTAGTGCAGATGCCAGCAGCTATACTGGCACCGCTAGCATCACCCAAGGTGTTGCTCAGACTGACGTGACAAACGCCTATGAATGTGACCGCGGTCGTCAAACCAACATCGGTAGTATCCAGTCAACTGACGGTAAAACATGGACAGTACCAGCAGCGACCAATTTGCTCAATACAGGTTTCCCAGTGGCATCCGACTTAAACAACCCTTGTACGGGCAACGACTATCGCACCGCCAGTGAAGCTTTATCTCAACTTGATGGCTCAGACATCATTGAAATAGACGCAGATGGCGAAGTGTATACCGCTTACGTCTTTGCAGATAATTATTTTGAGATGTATGTAAATGGCGTAGCCGTCGGACGTGACAATGTACCATTTACTCAGTTCAATTCAAACATTGTACGTTTTAAGGCAAAAGCACCGTTTACCGTTGCTATGCATCTGGTAGATTGGGAAGAAAACTTAGGTATTGGTTCAGAGAGTAATAACGGCTCAGAGTTTCATGCAGGAGACGGTGGTCTCGTCGCTGTGATCAAAGATAAAGATAACAACATCATCGCCAAGACCGATGAAAACTGGAAAGCACAAACCTTTTATACCGCGCCGATTAGAGACTTGTCCTGTGTTAGTGAGTCAGGTAGCGAGCGCCTATCTAGTAATTGTGTTACCACCGGCAATGTGCAAGATAGTTCGGCAGATTATGGCCTGCATTGGGAATTGCCTACCAACTGGCAACAAGCAGACTTTGATGACTCTAGTTGGCCGAATGCCACCACCTATAGTAACCAAACCATTGGGGTAGACAACAAATCAGCTTATACCAATTTCACAGATATTTTTGATAATGAAAAAGCAGATGCTGAATTCATTTGGTCAACCAATGTAGTACTCGATAATGAAGTTATCGTACGCTACACAGTAAATGGATTATAAAATCTGGAAAGTATTGGTGTTGTTCCAAACGAGCTGACAACACACATATTTAGGTTGGCAGGAATTATTTTAGAAAAATGGAGCAAGCCAAGTATATCTTTGGCTTGCTCTATAACCTAACGACAGATCATACGTTAGAAAAAACCTCGCTATTTGTATGAGTATCCAATGCGTACTCTACATTCATCTATATTTGCATAAACTACTGACTAACAAACGTCACCGTCTTCTTACCGTTAATAGATGGCTGATTTAATGTCACCTTGCTTGCTAAGATATCGCCTTTAGCATTGATCTTGTAGCATTCTGATGAAGTGCTTACCATTACTTAGCTATTGACACGAGTCATGCTCAGCTAGAAAAACACATACCAAAGCCTGCCTCTAAGGATATGGTGGAACTGTATTTGAAAGAGTAAACGTAGCTAAGAGCATATGACAAATTTCCAGAGTTATCTATAATAACTCCAATAAATGGCAGTGCTCCTTTCTATGGTATAGACATTAGCTTTTCTCTTTAAAAAGACCCAAATACGGTACCGAGTATGATGACTAGGACTAAAGCAATTAAAGGAATGATTACAGCAGTAGCAAATATATCTTTATAGGACTCTCTATGAGTCAGACCACAAATGGTTAACATTGTTATTATTGCCCCATTATGTGGTAATGAATCCAAACCGCCGGAAGCCAAAGAAGCTATACGATGCATCAGTTCGGGGTCAATGTTATATTGTTCTGCCAATTGCATGTAGCTTGCGCCCATAATTTCTAACGCTATACCCAAACCACCTGAAGCTGATCCTGTAATACCTGCTAAAACGTTAATCATGATTGCTTCTGATATGAGAGGGTTTCCAGGTGAAATTCCCATGAGAGACTGTTTGATAATCGCGAAACCTGCCAGAGTTGCAATCACGGAACCATAACCCACCTCTGAAGCTGTGTTAAAAATAGGCAGTAAAGATCCGGTAGCGCCTTTGTTTAAACTTTCTGCCACACTATCTATTCTTTTGAAACTCGAAGCAATCACAAATATACAAGCTAAAAACAACGATAAAATAATGGCCCATATACCAATAACTGAGCTCAAGGCTACACCACCAAACTTTTCGTCAGCTAAGTAACTGTTGTTCCATAACGGTATTATGATTTTTGAAAAAGTATAGTTGCCTATTATCACAATGAGAATAGGCGATAATGCGAGCCAAAAATTGGGTATGTCGATACCTGAGTGAGGCTCTTTTTCATTTAACGTATGATTTCCATAACCTTCATTATTTGCACTTGCAATACGTGTTTGGCGATTCATCCATAGCATACCTCCGCCTAGCATAACGATCGATGCAATAATGCCTAAACCAGGAGCTGCAAATGCATCGGTCTCAAAATAAGGCATCGGTATAACATTGTGAATGGCAGGTGAACCTGGTAATGCGGTCATGGTCAAGGTTAGAGCGCCAATACAGATGGCTCCAGGTATTAGTCTTTTAGGTATGTTCGTCTGCTTAAATAAGGCGGCAGCAATGGGATATATTGCGAAAGTAACGACAAAGGCTGATACACCTCCATAAGTCAAGATTGAACATGCTAAGACGACGGCTAACAAAGCATGTTTGTCTCCCAGTTTATCCACGATGTTGCGTGCGATGCTATAGGCGTAACCAGAATCTTCCATCAACTTGCCAAAAATCGCACCTAAGATAAATAGTGGGAAATATTTCACAGCAAAGCCTCCAAGACCCTGCATAAATACTTCAGTATAAATCCCCATGGTTTGACTGCTATCGCCACTTAAAACAACAGCTACAATAGCGAGTAAGGGAGCCAAAACTAATACGCTAACCCCTCTATAGGCAAAATATATCAAAAGTGACAAAGACAAAAAAATAGCAAAAATGCTCATAGTTTCAATTTCCTTCCATGGAAAAATACGCTTTAAATTATAATTTGTGAATCAGGTGATTCTTCTTATAAACAGAATTTAGTCTAGTTTTTATTAAATAATACTTTCTAGAGTCTTCTCAGTAGTTGCTATTTAGATAGTGAAATATCGTCATGAATGACAAATGAATAAAATTACCTTATGTCATAGTGTCAAGGGAGAGGTACTGATATCTAAGCATTTTGCAGATAGAATATTGCGATTAATGCTTAATATATTTAAGATATTGAATGCAACCTGACTTGTTCTCTCTATCCAAGAGTATTCAGAGCAACAAATACTTATAGCTATGGCCTTGTAGCGAAAGCTAATGCTATTTGATTGATCGATACTTGAATATTTTTAGCTTGTAAGAGCGAACCTAGGGAGTGATTGTTCATAATAGCTATCCTTAGCATGAACCAAATAGGACTAATACAATTTTCATAGATGAGGTTATGTGAGAGCATCAAGTCATTATCTGCTACCCATCTACGAATATAAATAAAACGATACATTATGTATCAAGTTAAAATCTAACAGACATGTAAATAAATATCAACTATTAAATCTTAATAGTCATTAGAGGGTCCTAGCGGTTTACTCTGAAAAGTAAGATGACGTTATGCTGAAGAAGTGGTAGTGATAAGCTTGGTTAAATAATGATGTGATGATGAGGGTGTCATGGCTAATGAGACGTACAGTTATAGTTCGGAGTTCAAAGTAGAAGCCGTCAAAAATATAGTAGTCAACAATGCTAATTTGAGCGCAACGGCTCGCAGATAGGAATAGCGATGTAAATGTTATTTAACTGGTAGACAAATAAAATGATGAAAATCTTGTCGATAATTGGCACAGAACAGTATCTTCCTAAGATTGTTACCGCTCTTAAAGAAGTAAAGTGTCTCAAACGATAGCTTAAAATGATCTAAGACGACCATGCGATTTTAAAATTGATGAAGCTATTTGCTGCTATTGATAGATAGCAGCAAATAGCTTTAATATTGGTTTGCTCTATAACCTAAAGATAGGTCATACGTTAGAAAAAAACTCGTTATTTGTATGAGTATCCAGTGAGGAATCTACATTCAACGATATTTGCATAAACTACTGACTAACAAACGTCACTGTCTTAGTCCCATTTGTAGATGGCTGCCTTAATGTCACCTTGCTTGCTAAGATATCGCCTTTGGCATTAATCTTGTAGCATTCTGATGAAGTGCCTATAGGATCAGAGCTCAGTAATAAGTTTTTTGAGTTTTCTATACAGAGCCATGCCGTATTATTGGTGTCTCGCGCAAGAGACCAGTCTTGTTCGTACGACCCTATTTTTTTATGCATACTGCTGTCAGCATAGACGGTTTCAGTCATTAACTTACTTGAGTCGCCGACGGTAGCCATCTTAGGAATGATAGTTGTTTGGTTCGATAGTGAATATTTGCCTGTGCTATCTGTAAAGCCATGAAACACTAATGGATTCAGGGTAAAGTAATTGATAGCGACTGACTGATCAGTGATTCGATTATTCACTTTATTGATGGTATTTACTTCGGCACCTTGCACCGCTTTATTATTGAATTGAATGCTGCCCTTAGGCGTGATTTGAATGTCTGCTGAGGCACTTTGATTGCCTACAATAGCAACCAGTTTTTCACTCCGTTGTTTGGTATAGATGTTGAGCATAGCAGTCTCAACGGGGTATTGCGTGACAATTTTATCAGTATCATTATTTTGATTATTAACCGTCGTCCCACCACTTATGCCACTAGCACAAGCGCTTAATCCCAGTCCTGCTGCAATACACAATCCTAGTGTTTTCATGGTTTAATTCCTTTATTCTATTTAAATAAGTGTGATAAGTATGGGTGGTTTGTACGGATTTGACCACAGGTATCAATCTTTAAATGTGACTTTGGTTTGTACCTTTAATCAGTTTAGAAAATGCGATTTATTTAGTAGAGATCCTTACTTAATAAGCCGCTATCGTCATAAATACACAAGTCGCTATTATGCTTAATACTTTCCGGAAGTTGTTTAATTCTATTGCCTTTAAGGTATAGAGTTTTTAACTGGCTCAAATGTCCGATACTCTCAGGCAGTACACTCAAACCGTTATCGGAAAGATCAAGTATCTCCAAACGCCTAAGTTGTCCGATGCTTATGGGTAATTCGCTGAGCTTATTGCCACTAAGCATCAGTTTAGTCAAGTTACCAAGCTGTCCGATACTTTCAGGTAGCTTGCTGAGGTTATTGTTATCAAGATTTAGTATCTCTAAACGATCAAGCTGTCCAATGCTAATAGGTAATTCATTAAGATTGTTATCACTGAGAGTCAGTTGAGTTAGCTTGTTAAGCTCACCAAAGCTTTCGGGTAATGTACTGAGTTTATTGCCACTAAGCGTTAGTGTTTCTAAGTTGCTAAGCTGACAAATACTCTTAGGTAATGCGCTCAAATGGTTATTAGCAAGAAAGAAACAAGTTAAGTTATTAAGCTGTCCAATGCTAGTAGGTAAAGAACTGAGATTATTGTCAAAAAGTGAAAGATAAGTCAAATTATGAAGCTGTCCGATGCTCTCAGGTAATTCATTAAGAATATTACTACCAAGCGTCAGTTGAGCTAAGTTGCTAAGCTGTCCAATACTTTCAGGCAGTTCTTTGAGATTGTTGCCAGTGAGACCAAGTTGAGTTAAGTTACTAAGCTGTCCGATACTTTCAGGTAGTGCTTTAAGACTATTGCCATTAAGACCAAGTTGAAGTAAGTTTTGTAGTTGTACAATGCTTTCAGGTAACGCCTCAAGGTGGTTATAATTTAGTTCAAGCGTATCTATATAACTAAGCTGCCCGAGACTCTCTGGTAGTTCAGTAAAACCTTGAGCTTCCAAAACGATACTTTTTAATGCTAGCAAAGCTTTTTTATCACGCGGTATAGCATCATCATTAATGTCAAAACTATCTGCCCAACACCAAATTTTCTGTATCCAAGTATCATCAAGTGCTAATTGACTAGCTTTATGCTCAGTTATGATTAGGTTAAGCTCATCATAGTTTTTACCAAATGCTGTGAGCGCTTGAAGGTTGACTATTATTTGATCGGTATCATTACCATTTTGAGACATCGTCTTTCCCAATATTGCTAGAGCACGTTAAGGCTTTATTTTGATTAAATCATATCATTTATCGTTAGTGGCAAGCTAATTGATAGGAATCAACAAAATACGCATTTATTCATTCAATAAGCGTTCTACTGGGGTTTAGGAATAATGCCCAAAGCGGTTTAGCTAAAGTATCAGCAGTTTTTATATGGGTTTGACAGTAAATATCTATTTATGGCTTGTATTACTTCGAAATAAGCAAAAAGAGTGAAGAAATAAAGTAAGTTGAACGGGAGTATTTCGGACAGAAGAAGATAATAAGTAGAGACTGAAAGTCTTACTAGTAAAGAATTTGATGAGTATTTAGGAAAGGGTAGAACAAGATGTGGAAACTGATGCTTTGATTAAGCAGAATAAGATTGGCGGTGAAGGAGGGATTCGAACCCTCGATACGCTATTAACGCATACACACTTTCCAGGCGTGCGGTTTCAGCCACTCACCCACTTCACCGTTTTTTGACTGGCTCAGTATAGCGGATACCATTTAAAATGTCACCAATTACACCTTATCTTTCTTTATTTGTAGACGCCTGCTAGGATAGCGTATCCGTAATAACAAGCATAGATGGTTGAAAGTTAAATGATAAGTGTTGGTAGGCTCAAATATACTCTCAAAAATAGCATAATAATGACCATTGCGACGGTTGCCATAAGCATGACTTCAGCAAATGCTGATGATTTTACTCAGTGTAGTGAGTCTTTTTATGGTGGTGTTTACCCCGAATTTACCAATGACAAACTAAGCAATAAGACACAAGAGTTATGCATGGACGGCTTTGCCGTTATGTATTCAGGTGTATCACGCACACCACTGTGGTCGGCAGAGCATCTAGATCGCAAGCGCTTACAGCAAGCCAAAGAGATTGATCGTGAAGACAGTTTTCATGAAGAAAGCAAATTGCCAGAATCCGCACGCGCTTCATTATCTGACTACTCAAAGTCTGGCTATGATCGTGGACATTTAGCACCCAATGCTGATATGGCCAATCGCAGCCAACAATATGATAGCTTTAGTTTGGCCAATATTGCCCCACAGTCACCTCGTAATAATCGTTATATTTGGCGTAATATTGAATCAGCGACTCGATATCTGACGCAGCAGTATGGCGAAGTCTATACGATTACAGGGGTTTCATTTACGAATAAAAAAACCAAGCAGCTCGCTGATCGTGTGCTTGTACCCAGTCATTTCTTCAAAGCTGTTTATATCCCAGCGACTAATCAAGCAGGGGTTTACTACGCACCAAACGATGAGTCGGAGCGTATAGAAATTATCAGTATTGATGAGTTGGCTACCGAAATCGGTATCGATGTCTTACCCATGCTGGACTCTCAGACCAAAAAACAAGCATTCGATTTGCCACTGAAAGCGGGTGAAAGTTCTGATTTACCTGCTGATGAGCCAACAGAAGAGCCTACTTGGATGCTATTTGTTTGGGCGATTATTGAGTGGCTGTTGGGTCAGTTGCAAGCATAGAGGTTTATATGTGAATGTAGACAATGACCGAAAGCGAGTGATACTAAGAAATAATGTAAGATGCTATTAATAGGATGGATGACCAAATGATTGAACCCTTTGCTAATAATCATCAAAGTATGCAGATAGGTGAACTTGTAATTGAAAATCAAGAAGACAAAATTATCATTTATGGTGATCTTGATCTGACTTTAGACGCGTCTGGATATGAGCAAGCCCAGCAGCTACATGCACTGACCGCTAAAATCATACAAGCTTTCGAAGTTAATGATACTTATAGCAAGAATGACAGTAAGTCAAAAGAAAATGATGACCAATTGGGCAAAGATATAGATAATCCATTTCTATAACTCTTTGATATAGTTTCGTTTTTACAGAAATAATAAAGTGTAAAAAAACTACTAGGCAAAGTCCAAAAATTGCTTATAATGAATTAAGACATTGCTTATATCACTCAAAGCTTTGAAGAGGCTGATAAGCAATGGTAGTAATCGGCTTTCAATTAGTATGAGATCGTCAAGCTTGTAATAAAGTATTCTAGCAACGGATAAGCATGGAATATCAGAAACATAATGTTTCGAGTAATCATTGTATGAAGGGAGTCAATTTATGAAATTATTTACAAAAACCGCTTTAGCAGTTGCAGGTATCAGTCTAGCCACTATGGCGTTTGCCGCTGATCCACTCGCCAATACAACTTGGCAGACCTTTGATGAAGGTAAACCAAAAGGCACAGTGAAAATTACTGAGTCAAATGGTGTGCTAACAGGGACACTTATCGCTACCAACTCAGCAACAGGTAAAAAGCATGTTGGTATGAAAGTCATTAAAGGTCTAAAAGCTGATGGTGGTGGTAAATATAGTGGTGGTACGATTACGGATCCTGAGAAAGGTAAAGATTATCGTATGACAGCTAGCTTAAATGGCAGTACCCTGAACCTAAAAGGCTATATTGGCCCATTCTCACGCAGTCAAACATGGAAAAAGAAATAATCTAATATAGTTGTTCTTTTATCAATATTAATTTTGATCAAAAAAATCCCGCATTACCGAAAGGCATTGCGGGATTTTTAATGCCTATAGTTTAGTATGGTTTCAAAGTATTTATCTTACAAAATCTGGATAATCTTTCATACCACATTCTGCTATATCTGCACCTTCGTACTTATCTTCTTCAGAGAGACGTAGGCTAATAACTACTTTGATAATTGCCAAAACGATACTAGGGCATGTCCTCAATTCAATCGATGGTAATCTAAATGGGTTAAAAATGGCTAAATCTTACCAAACAGCGTCAAATAGTTAACTAATATCTCGATATTACCTGCACTATTTTCCTTGTTTGACTGCAACTTATCTCATTTTTACCATCATTTTTGAAATGAGGACACACCCTAATTTTGATCAAAAAAATCCCGCTTTACCAAAAAGTATCGCGGGATTTTTAGTGCTTATATTTTAGTATGGTTTCAAAGTATTTATCTCACGAACTCTGGATAAGCTTCCATACCACATTCTGCTATATCTGCACCTTCATACTCATCTTCTTCAGAGAGACGTAGGCCAATAACTGCCTTGATAATTGCCCAAGCGATTAAGCTAGCAACGAATACCCAAACAAAGATGGTAGCTGCACCAGCAATCTGACCGACGAATGATGCCGCTGGATTGGTAATTGGTACAATAAGTAGACCGAATAGACCGACTACGCCATGAACTGAAATAGCACCGACTGGATCATCTATTTTTATTTTATCTAATGCTAAGATAGATAGCACAACGATAACGCCAGCGATTAAACCAAATAGTGTGGCTTGTAATGCAGATGGAGTAGAGGGTTCTGCCGTGATAGCGACTAGCCCTGCAAGTGCACCATTTAAGAGCATTGTTAAGTCAGCTTTGCCAAAGATGATGCGTGCTATTATTAGAGCACCAATTGCACCGCCTGCTGCTGCTGCATTGGTATTCAAAAAGACCATCGCAACTGAGTTGGCACTGGCGATATCGCCAAGCTTTAGTACTGAACCACCGTTGAAGCCGAACCAACCCATCCATAATATGAGTGTACCCAGTGCTGCTAGTGGTAGATTGGCACCTGGAATGGCACGTATCTCGCCATTAGGGCCATACTTACCTTTACGTGCCCCTAACAGTAGTACACCTGCCAATGCAGCCGCAGCACCCGCCATATGAACGATACCAGAACCTGCAAAATCAGAGAAGCCCATATCACCTAAGTTGAACATGCCAAATACATCATTGCCGCCCCACGTCCAGCTGCCTTCTAGTGGATAAATGACACCAGTCATCACCACGGCAAACAGTAAGAATGACCAAAGCTTCATGCGCTCAGCCACAGCCCCTGAGACGATAGACATACAGGTTGCAACAAATACTACTTGGAAGAAAAAGTCAGACGCGGCAGAGTAGACAGAGTCACCGTCAAAGCCGTTTTCAGCTGATGCTGTCAAAGCCTCTTCTACTAGTGTGTCACCACCTGCGATACCACTCAAAAACAAATCACCGCCATACATAATGGCGTAACCGCAAATCATGTACATAGTACAAGCGGTCGCAAAAAGTGCGATGTTTTTGGTTAAAATCTCAACGGTGTTTTTTGAACGAACTAGGCCAGCTTCTAACATAGTGAAGCCCGCTGCCATCCACATGACTAGCGCCCCACATATCAAAAAATAAAACGTATCAAGTGCGTACTGGAGCTCGAAGATTTGATTTTGCATATTAATTCCCCCTTGAATTGATGCAATACAGCTTATCGGTGTGATCTATAATTTTAGTTTATAGGTTGGTCATATGCTTTAGATAGCGTCAGGACCCGTCTCGCCTGTACGGATACGAATGACTTGTTCAAGAGCGGTGACGAAGATTTTGCCGTCTCCAATCTTGCCAGTGCTCGCAATGCGAGTGATTGCTTCGATAGCAGGTTCGACCATCTCATCGATAACAGCCACTTCAACTTTTACTTTAGGTAAAAAGTCCACCACGTATTCTGCGCCACGATAAAGTTCGGTATGACCTTTTTGGCGACCGAAACCTTTAACTTCAGTAACGGTGACACCTTTAACACCGATGTCAGAAAGCGCTTCACGTACATCATCGAGCTTAAACGGTTTTAAGATCGCAGTGATTAGCTTCATAAAATATTCCTTATTTGTGTGATGCTGCAGATTGATAGAGGCATTGTGGTACATCGTATCTCTGCCTTGCTTATCATAAGTTATTCAAGAACTGTGCCAATTTACTCAAGGGGGATAGGTAAGATTGGAACTTTGTGCTCAAAAAACTCACGTTCAGGGCAAAGAGTAATGACTATGCTACCACGGTAAGCACTGTCATTATGGGTATAAATGGCCTGTATAAACCTTTAGCGTTGAATCAACGAAAACTTTATTATAACCAACTTTTTAGGTGCTTGGGGAGGCTATCCATGTATTTCATGTGATGATTTGCTAAATTGATTTAATGTGTGGAAATGCATTGAGCGCTAGATGGAGAGAAGTATTAGAGAGTGTATTGATATATAGCAAAGCTGGGCGGCAGAGCCTGATATTAGTACTCATGCTCTGCATCTAACAAGATAATAATAGTCATGTAGTGGGCTACAGGCTATTTTGAGCCTACGCTTTAGGGAATAGCAGATAAGGTGTTTTAGTACTGCCTAGGAGCTTTTTGGTATCGCTACCTTGTAACAATGTGCGGATACGAGATTGACCAAAGGCTCCTGTCATCAGTAGACCGATGTCATTTTCATTCTGATAATAATGTAGAGCAGCAGTGACATCGCGGCAGTCTAGCAATGCTTTTTTAGATTTAATACCTGCTTGTTTGAGACGTGCATAAGCTTCACGTAGGGCATCACAGTTTTCTGAGTTGTCTTTGCCGATCATCACAATATGCACAGTCAATGCACGCACAAGCGATGTTTTACAGAGCCAATTAAGCAATTTATGCGACGTTGGACTGTTATCGAATGCAAATAACGCAGTAGTAGGGGGCAAAAATGGTGCATGAGTCACCAAAATGGGGCAGTGACTGACTCTAACCAGCTGGCTCAGTGTTGCTTTGCAGGTAACATTATGGCCTATGATGATAAGTTGTGCTTTATCGTCAACATAATCGATACTCTCATTGAGGTTTTCGTGCCGATGCAAGGTATATGTCTTCAGCTTTTTGCGCTGCTGCTCACAATAGGTTGTGGCTTGATGTAGCAATAGCTTGCCTTGAGACTTTAGCTCACAGTTACTCAAATGCTCTTTGGTTGTGAATTGCTCGAGCAGCATGTTTTCATCATCGATGTTCAAACAGCCAGAATAATTCACCGCTGCTTTTTGTTGTAAGCTCGGCACAGAGTGCAACAGTCCGATAGGCGCTTGTAGGCGAGTCGAGGCCCACATGCTCGCCTCTAATACGGCTTGCACATGATCAGGGCAGTCCAAGCAGGCGATTACGCTATCTGGTTTTAAATTACTCATAAGACCACCACATCATTCTAATGAAAATACAGCTGCTTGGTTTAAGAGTTGGATGGTAATGCTGATACCCAATTCTCTCAACCACTGCAGCTGTGTATTAAACTATTTATTCAATTGTTTATTTAGATGCTATCAAGCAACACCAGCATTTACCATGCAGACGTACTCTGCTTAATCCAATAGGCCAATATCTCGGCGATCATGGACAGAGAAGCGATCAATCAGTGTTCGACTTGCATTGTTGAGTCCAACCACTTTGACATCAATACCTTCACGTTGCAAGCGCATGACCAGCTTGTCCAAAGTATCTACGGCACTGACATCCCAGAAGTGTGCCTGGCTAACATCGATTTCAATGCTGTCTAGTGCTTCTTTGGTATCAAAGCTAGCTAAAAATTGTGTGGTAGATGCGAAGAATACTTGTCCTTGCACATAATAATAGCGGGTGTTGCTGCTATCATCATACTCACTAAAGATGGTTAAGAACTGACCAATTTTATTGGCAAATGCTAGGGCAGATAGTAGAACGCCCACGCCCACACCATACGCTAAGTTGTGAGTGAATACCGTCGTCAAAACAGTCGCTAGCATGACAATGTTAAATGACATTGGATGCGTTTTAAACTCGCGGATTGACTGCCAATTAAACGTCCCAATAGAAACCATAATCATCACAGCGACCAACGCTGCCATTGGAATTTGGCTGACCCATTCACTTAAGAATACAACCATGATGAGTAGGACAACGCCTGCCATTAAGGTAGACAGACGCGTACGTCCGCCAGATTTGACGTTAATCATTGACTGACCAATCATCGCACAGCCTGCCATGCCACCAAAGAAACCTGACACAACGTTGGCAATACCTTGACCACGGCACTCTTTATTTTTATCACTTGGCGTATCAGTCAATTCATCAACGATAGTAGCGGTCATCATAGATTCTAATAAACCGACAACGGCCAACGCGATAGAGTAAGGGGCAATAATTAGTAGGGTTTGGAGATTCAATGGAATGTCAGGCAATAAAAACATTGGCAATGAATCTGGCAAATCACCCATGCTGCCGACGTTACGAATATCGAGATTCATGTACATCGCGACAGCCGTCAAGCCAACAATACAAATAAGTGGCGAAGGAATCACACGCCCAATCTTAGGGATAAGCGGAAACAGGTAAATAATCCCCAAGCCCGCTGCCGTCATGATATAAACCGTCATGCCAACACGTTCAGTCATGGGATTAAGCTCGGGAATCTGAGCCGCAAATATCAATATAGCCAGTGCATTGACGAAGCCAATGACCACTGAGCGAGAGACAAAGCGCATCAAATTGCCAAGCTTTAATAAGCCCATCACAACCTGAATACCGCCACATAATAAGGTAGCAGCCAGTAAATATTGCAAACCATGATCGGCGACTAAGTCGACCATCACTAGTGCCATGGCTCCTGTGGCCGCCGAAATCATACCCGGACGGCCACCAACGAAACTAATCACGACAGCGATACAAAATGAGGCATATAAGCCGACTTTTGGGTCAACACCCGCGATAATAGAAAAAGCAATAGCTTCAGGAATCAGTGCCAGTGCGACGACCAAACCTGATAAGACGTCACCGCGAACGTTGGAAAACCACTCGTCACGTAAGTTATCAATAAAAGATGTCATAAGTAAACTGCATAGGGTTAGAGGCAAAAAAAGTAATCATTACTCATTAATAAAATGATCGCGTCGCTACAAAAGTAGCTATCCATCTTTCTTTTACCACGACACGCATTGCATCATGTGGTGGCATTGAATTATTAAAGGTCGATAATAAGTATGTCTACTGATTTATGATTGGTATCACTAATACGCTCACCAATCACTAATACGATGATAAATTCAGTGAGATTACCTAAAAAATATTGTTTAAAATAGGTTGCGTAAAATAGCACCTAAAATAATGAATAGAGTCCGTAATGACTTTGTGCGGTAGAGGGTGGTAAATAATCTGTCAAACAAACATTGTCGCTTGATAGAGCATGACCGCAACACCAATCTCTGTTAAAGATAAGTGACAATCGAACGCGAATAGCGCGTTAACTGTGGCAACATGCTAAACTAAAATGCTTGGGGGAATACCCAACCATTCATAGCTTAGGGCGACTATTATAGCACTAGCCACTTAATATAAAAACAGGCGCATAATAGCATAAAGTCATAAAAAACCAGTACCGAAATCTGAACGATACCGTTATGATGCTTCTCATCTTGAAGGCATTATTTGGACTCTTTATAGATTAGGTCTGCTTGATGCCATTTTGCTCGTAAAATAGAAGGAATATATATGACCACCAACACTGCAACAGATGCCTTACTTCATAAAGGCAGTGGTCTACAAGTCGTGGTCGGCTTGGGGCAATCTGGTCTATCCGTTGCGCGCTATCTGGCCAAGCAAGGCTATCAGGTGGCAGTCACTGATGCACAAGAAGCACCTACATTAGCGGATCAATTACCAGCTGAAGTTGATATCCGTCAGTTCGGTGCAATTGATGCCGAACTCTTGCAGCAAGCAGCACGTATCATTATCAGCCCTGGTATCTCTTTGGCTACCGAAGCCGTTGCTGCTGCACGCCAAGCTCACATTCCAGTGGTCAGTGATATTCAGCTATTCTGTGAAGCTTGTACGGTGCCGATCGTGGCTATTACAGGCTCTAATGCTAAAAGTACCGTGACCACGTTGGTCGGTCAAATGGCCGCCGATGCTGGTATCAATGTGGGTGTCGGTGGCAATATTGGCGTGCCAGCGTTGACGCTACTTGATAATCCTGAAATGGCATTGGCTGTGTTGGAGTTATCTAGTTTTCAGCTAGAGACCGTCACCAATTTGGGTGCGCAGGTAGCAACAGTTCTCAATATGTCGCCTGACCACTTAGACCGTCATGGCGATATGTTGGGTTACCATCAAGCCAAGCACCGTATTTTTCAGGGTGCTAAGTCCATCGTTATTAATCGTGAAGACGCACTGACGCGCCCGTTAGTCGCTGATAATTTAACCAGAGTAAGCACAGGTATTCATGCTCCTGATAAAGGCCAGTATGGTCTTATCATTGATCCTGAAGGTCAGATTTATCTTGCTCGTGGTACAGAATTGCTACTGTCGGCAGACAAACTGTTGATTAAAGGTCGTCATAATTTGCTCAATGCACAGGCAGCCTTAGCCTTAGGTGAGCTTGCTGGTTTACCACTTCATAGTATGCTAGATACGTTACAGCACTTCACTGGACTTGAGCATCGTTGTGAATATGTCGCTCATGCTGCCGATATTGATTATTTTAATGATTCCAAAGGTACTAATATTGGCTCAACCATGGCCGCAATCGAAGGGCTAGGTGCGGTCTATGCGCCAAAAGACGGCAAGTTATTATTGATTTTGGGTGGACAAGGTAAAGGCCAAGCATTTGGCGAGCTGACGCCATTCATTAATCAATACGTTAGCCAAGTGCTATTTATCGGTGAAGATGCTCAGCTGATTGAACAACATCTGCGTGCAGCGAAGATTAATACTGATGTGGCATTACATCAGTGTCAAACGCTAGAGAAAGCTTTTGCTACGATTCAACAGGTGACATCAAGTAGCCTATCGCAAGTACAAGCGGTGCTACTGTCTCCTGCTTGTGCCAGTTTTGATCAATATAGTGGCTACGCTGCTCGCGGTGAGCATTTTAGTCAACTGGTCAGCCAACTTGAATGTGTGTAATGAAATTAGCATAAAGGCTATTTGTCTTGATACCTAACTGGCTTGATAATTAGTTGTTCTGAGAATAAACAACAATATTGAATAATAAAACGTTATTTAGTTGGTGTTTATTCTCAGAAAGCATTTTCTGTATAAATGATTGTTTTGCTTATAGATTGCTGCTACTGTCAATCATAACCAGACAAGTGATCTGTTTGGTATTATCTTCTTCATATTTTTTAAACGGTGGCGTTTCATAGACGCCGTGTTTTTCGTTCGTTAGTGTATATAAAATTATGGCGCTCCCTTCGTTTTTTCGTTCCTCGTCCCAACCAAAACAAGCCGCTGGCTCTGATGGTATTCTTTCTATGCCGTCAGCACGTGCTGTTTTGATATCGAGCGTCGGCTGCATGCTGGTGCTCAGTTTACTAATGGTCGCTTCTGCGTCTATTCCTTTTGCGCTCAGTCGCGGTATGACAGAGCTGTACTTTTTTAACAACCAACTGCTGTATATGACGATTGGACTGGTTATCGCGTCTATTCCTTATTATAGCGTGTCCTTACGAACACTATATAAGACCGAAACCCAATTTATGCTACTCGGTATTACGGGCGTGCTATTAGTAGCAACCTTGTTTAGTACGCCTATTAATGGCTCTAAGCGCTGGTTGAATTTGGGAGTTTTTAACTTTCAGGTAGCAGAGCTTGCCAAGCTAGTTATGATTGTCTTTGTATCTGACTTTGTGGTACGCCGGTCTTTCGAAGTTCGTAATGGTTTAGATGGCTTTTTGCGAATTATGCTAGTGGTCGCGCTCATTACTATGCTGTTGTTATCGCAGCCAGATTTTGGTTCTTTTGTCGTGATTTTGGGCACCATCTTTGCGATATTTTATATCGCTGGTGCGCCTTATAAGCACTTCTTAGCATTGGCTGCGGCTGCTGTTGGTGGCGCAGTATTGATGGTCACGACAGCGCAGTATCGATTGGTACGTGTGATGTCGTTCATGGATCCGTTCGATGATGTGCAAGACACCGATTACCAGTTAGCACGTAGTTTGATTGCTTTTGGTCGTGGGCAGTTTACGGGTGTTGGCTATGGTGAGAGCGTACAAAAATTATCGCATTTGCCAGAGGCACACACGGATTTTTTACTAGCAATTACGGGTGAAGAGTTAGGTTTTGTTGGGGTCACTATGGTGTTGGTGCTCGAAGCACTGATTATCGGTAGTGCGATGCGTATCAGTTATAACGCGTTAAAACGTCGGCAGATGCGTATGAGTTATACGGCCTTTGGTATTGGCGTGGTATTTATCGCACAGACGATTATTAATGCAGCGATGAATATGGGCGCGATTCCGACCAAAGGTTTGACCATGCCATTCTTTAGTTATGGTGGCTCATCTATGTTGATTAGCCTAGTGATGGTTGCGCTATTGCTGAAAATTTATAAAGAAAGCCCTGAGATCGAAAAAAGCCAGTGTCGTTATTATTAGCAGTTTATTATTATGCATGGTGCTTAATAACTAGTGCTTGGTTTCCTTTAAAAAAGCGTCGCTAATGAGTGGCGCTTTTTGTTGCCTCTTGTTTGAGTATCATCTTGTTTGAGTATCATTTCTTATAAGTTAGGCAGGTTTAATTGTTGTTGGTTCTGCAGAGGCGTGTTGTCCCACTGCGCAATGGCTTGCTTGAGCATGTTTTCAGGGGTATCCCTGTCTACGACGGGTTGTTGTAATAGTTTTAGTGCATGAGCGATTAACTGACTTGTATTGCGTGTATCGATGGGTTGTGCAAGGTTTTGTTTGGAGAGTTTTTGTCCATCAGGATTGCATATCAACGGCAAGTGATACCAGTGGTCGATAGCGGGTAAGTGAGCAGCATTCATGATGCTAATTTGGGCTGTGGTCATGGGTAATATATCCAAGCCACGCATGATGTGGGTAACTTGTTGTAAGCCATCATCGAGACTCGCAGCCAAAATATAATTGATCATGCCATCTTGGCGACGAGCCACCATATCACCTAATGTCTGCTGAGGGTTATCCCATTGCATTCCTTGAATACCATCATTGAAGCCAATTTTATAGTCTGGTAGCTGTATGCGTAGTTTATGCTGCTGTCTATCAAGGTCAGCGGCGACACAGCAGCGTGGATAACGCTTTCTATTTGGCTGGTTTTCATTATGAATTTGGCTCTGTTCTTCTTTTGCCCAATATTGCTCTAAACCTTTACGTGAGCATTGGCAGCCATAAGTGAGCGAATGCAAAGCAGAGTTTAAGTAATCATTATAGATATCAATACGCTCAGATTGATAAATGATATCGCCGTCCCAGTGTAAGCCAAGCGCTTCTAGATCAATCAAGATTTGCTCAGTGAACTGTTGATCGCAGCGCTCAATATCGGTATCTTCAATGCGTAGTAACCATTGACCACCCAGTGATTTTATATGGCAGAAGCTGGCAAGTGCTGTCGTTAAAGAGCCAAGGTGTAATTCACCAGTGGGTGAAGGTGCGAAACGGCCGATAGGCTGAGAAGGAGTAGGCATAGGAGTCTTGATTTTTTAAATAGGTGGTTATCGATGATAGCGTTATTCAGATAGAATAATAAAGTTGGGTCCAAAAAGATATTTATTAAATGAGATAATTTGTTAGGAGTATAGTCAATCCTCTATAAATTGGATACGGTGTCAGCCTCGCTCAGCCTACAATTTGTAGTACTTTCACTCGGCTTCCTTGTATCCAAATTATATTGAACCGACTACATGACTTCTAAAAAATAAAATTGGTTTTTTAATGCTTATCGTTAGGGGCTATTATCGTCAGCGGCTATATTTATAGATTGATTAAAGGTTATTCAGTAAAGAAACGATAGCCTAAAACGCAACGAGCGACCAATAATATGGTCGCTCGTACTTAAATATGGTCTTCTTATGCTTGATTGAAGCTATCTTATCTAAGCGCCTTGGTTCTGACGTTCTTTGATTTCAGATAGCGTTTTACAGTCGATACACTGAGTCGCTGTTGGGCGTGCTTCAAGGCGACGCAAACCAATCTCTACACCACAAGTCTCACAGAAACCATAGTCATCATTTTCGATTTCTGACATAGATTTATCGATTTTGCGAATGAGTTTACGTTCACGGTCACGCGTACGCAAAGCCAACGCAAACTCTTCTTCTTGAGTCGCGCGATCATTGATATCTGGCATGGCACTTGACTCATCTTGAATATAAGTCTTGGTACGATCTGCTTCGCCAATCAGTTGGTTTTTCCAGTCCAATAAAATCGCTTTAAAATGCTCTAACTGAGCATCAGACATATATTCTTCGTCTTTGGCTGGCACATAAGGAGTAAACTTCACTTCACTCGGATTCGTGGTCACGGTGCTCATATGGGTATCCTACTTTTTCAAATTAATTCAATAAAACGACGTATCAACAGATAAGACGTTATTAATTTTACGAACGCTATAATGCTTTCCATTTATAAAACGTTTTACCACTTGGTAACACAAGTAACACAGCTGATCTAATAGTATGGCTATCTTGCTATGCTGACATCAACATAGCGATGGTCAAATATATGGTTACGCTTATCTTTATTTAAATAGTCTTGTTTAAAAAATACTGCAAACCACTGACGGTTAAAACCTCAATTATGGTCGACTTAGTCATCCTAGCCATTATGATTGTACCTAATGGTAGGTGTTAGGCAGTCTTCATTTTATAAGTTGTATCATTGTTTCTAATAATAATGAAGTGATTTTTTATACTGGTGGCTATTTTACTTCGATATCCATTTTATATTAAGGTGGTTAATGTTAGCTAAATGCTTAATATATAAGGGTTAAAATTATCTTTGAGCCAGTAATTATGGCCATCAAGTATCCAGTCTTTCAACCCAGCTTGCAACCGTTCCATTGTTGGCTAATTGCAACCAACGGTAACCAGGTCGAGCGTCTTCATCGTAAGCAAAGTCATCTTCGTTGGGCATGAACTGATAGCAGGTTGAGGGTGTTGTATAGACAGAAACGCCTTGACGATAGCGAACTTGGTCTTGGTGAATATGTCCACTAATGATTACTTTTAGATGCTCAAAAGCTAGCATATGCTGCCAAAAATCTTCGCTATTTTCTACCATGTGAGCATCAATCCAAGCAGAGCCTACCGGTATAACATGATGGTGTAGGGCGATTAGCGTAGGCTTGTTACAAGCACTGAGTCTTTCACATAACCAGCTCATGTCGGCAGGTGTTATTTCGCCTGCTACCTCACCACTAATGGAGGAATCTAGCAGCAGTAACTGCCAATACTCAGTTTCAATAATATGTTGGCTCAATAAACGAGGGTCAGCAGGCTGAGCAACCAATGTGCGCTGCAAAAACGGCAAATGGCAGCCAACTTCATCAGTGACGTCATGATTACCAGCAATACAAGCAAAAGGAATGTTGGTCGCTTGTAATACCTTAAAGATATGGTCATAAATCGTAGGTATGATTTTATTGACCAAGTCACCTGTCACGAGAATGAGATCACAGCGAATATCTTCATTCAATGCTTGTTGAAGCACCTTCTCAAAGCTATGCTGATAAATGGCAGCTTCATCACTGTCAATATTATCGTTATCTGTAATAAAAGCGCTAGGTGTCAATAAGTGTAAATCGGTGACTTGTAAGATATTAACTTGCTCATCTAGCGTACTGATGCTACTGATAGTATTGCTTGGCATTGGGTCAGTCCCTTATTAAAGCAGAGCAATTGACGCTGTCAACATGACCATAAGTAAACGAGTCTCTATTATCTGTTTTCACTACTTTTTTCATCATATATGATATTTAATCGCAGTTACCACACTATATTTTCAATAGCTATTATAGGCAGCTTTCTATTATTAATGATACCAATAGTGTCGAGGCAAGTTTATAACATAAAGTAAAACAAAGCTCTAGCAATATTAATCAAATAAAGTTGAATAATTAAGCAAGATCTCTTTTATGCGGTGTTTTATAGTCTGCTAATGACGCGCCACCCAAAATTTTGAGGTTATCACCTTTGATAAAATCAGTGCCAAAAAAAACAAAATGGCCAATATCAATACAATAGATAGTCCAGTCTGAATATCTAGCCAAATGCTGCCCCAAACTCCTAAAGTAACACCTAACTGAGCAATAACTAAAGATATAATGACCATTTGTTTTGGTGATGTCACCCATAATCGTGCGGTTAGTGCTGGCAATACCAACAATCCACTAATTAGTAAGCTGCCGACTGCCTGTAGCGCAACAGCACAGAAGCCTGCCAATATCCCCATAAAAAATAATCGTTGGCGTGTCGGGTTGATACCTTGAATACGTGCCAATGCTTCATGAGTCGCAAGCTTAATTTGTGCTGGCCATATATAGCGCAGTAAGCCCAAACCCACCAGCACGCTACCCGCAAGTAGAGGTAAATCAGCCCAATCTAGCTCCAATAAATTACCAAATAAAAAACCTAATACATTGGCTTGCTGATCTGTCAGCTGGGTTAAGGTCAATAATCCTAAACATAACAATGAGACAGCCACCACTGCCAATACGGCATCCGCTGGTAGGCGTTCATCATCAATTAATACCAGTCCTAACACTACCGCAATGCTGACTAACAAAACACCAATGCCCATCGGCAGTTGCCACCAAGCAGCTAAGGCCACACCAAGTAAAGTGCCATGTGCCAGAGCATCAGCAAAAAAGGCCATACGGCGCCACAATACCAAACACCCTAATGGTGCTGATAGTAGTGCTAAAATACTGCCAGCAATCCAAGCAGGAGCAATAATGGCTAACCAAGTGGTCATAATGAATATCCGTAAAATTTTTATAAAGGCATGAGACAGTATCAGTAAATATCAAAAATATCTGGCTAGATACAGCCATCATATATTTGGTTTTGATGATTATGGTTCGAGCTCGTTTGGTGCGTGATGCTGGCAAGCATGTGGCTGATGCACATAAGGTTGCTCATAATAATGACCAAATAGCTTTTTAAATTCGGTGCTAATGGCCAGCTCGCTTGGTTGCCCCTCGCAGCAGATATGTTTATTGAGGCAAATAACACGTCGACTACCTCTCATTACCCAATGCAAATCATGCGATATCACTAACATGGCACAATGTAAGAAATCTGGTAGCTTGTCAATGAACTGATAGAGCCAAACCTCAGTATCAGGGTCAAGCCCTTGCATGGGTTCATCCAAAATCAATAGATTGGGTTTATCCAATAAGGCTCGGGCTAATAAGACGCGCTGTGTTTCGCCACCTGACAAATGCAGCATCTGCCGTGATAGCAAATGCGTCAATGCTAAATTATCAAATATGAACTGGCGCTGCTCGTCGGTTAGACGCTTTTTATTTGCTTGACCCAGTAGGTCACTGACTCGCAAGGGCAATATAGGCGGTACGGTAAATCGCTGCGGCACATAGCCAAGTTGTAGTGGCTGATGCGCTGTGATATTGCCCTTAGTTGGATCGATCAAACCTAAAATAAGTTTAACCAACGTTGATTTGCCAGCACCGTTAGGTCCCACCAGACTTACCGTCTCATTGACCGCAATGTCAATATCGATATTTGAAAGGATACGTTGCTGTCCAACATGGTAGCTGATATTGCTTAAGCTCAGCAGCTGGTTGGTATCTTTCATAGGACGGTTATCAGCAGTAGAGGAGAGCGGCTGATTAGATATTGAAGTAGATGGGCTCATAATATGACAACGAATGGATAAGTAAAAGATAGGAATAATCAGAATATTGCTATTAAAAACCAATAAAAAAGTACTAAAAATAGTGAAAGCAAGACTGATAGATTATTGGCAAGCTTGGCATCGACCACTAAGTTCAATAACACTATTCTCCACAACAAACCCAACATCTTGCTCAGCAAAGCTCATCATCTCTCGTACTGGCAAGCTGCTGCATTCTTGTACCCGCTGGCACTGACCACAGATTAAAAAAGCCGCCGTATGCTGCGCTCTTGGGTGACAGCAAGGAACATAAGCATTGATAGACGTTAATTGATGAATCAAACCTTCGCTCAATAAAAACTCCAAGCTGCGATAGACCGTTGGTGGGGCGACGTTTTTGTTGGTTTGTTTTTTTGATGAGGACTTTTTTGAGTCAGCCTCTTTATTATCATCACTGCTCTGAGAATCTGACAGGCGCATATTCTGTAATAGAGTGATTAGGTCATAGGCACCGATGGGCTTATTGGCTTCTAATACCAACTGATATATTTGCTGACGTAAAGATGTAAAGCGCGATCCATTTAAACGGCATCGCTCTTTTGCTTCGGTTAAGCGCTCGACAACATCATGCGGCGTAAAGTCTTGCGCATCATGTAGATGTTCACAATCTGATGAGTGGATAGACATGGTGCAGACTCCTAAAAATAAATGGCTGTTTTATTATATTTTTTATTGTTATAGTATAACATAATAAAACGAAAAGAAGATAAGCTGTCTTATGTTATCTACTGTATCGTCACTCTTGATTAAACATGATATCTCAATACCATCACTCATATACCAAAGACACCTACTATGAACTCAGCTTTCAATCAGTTACTACGTCCAATCATCAAGATAAAACGTCTGCTAGTTTCTGGAGCACTACTAGGATTTTTAACGCTAAATGCTCAAGCAGCAACCGTTAGTGTGAGCAACTATCCGATGTTTTTACTCAGTGAAGCGGTGACTGAAGGAACACCATCCGCCAATAGAATTCTACAACCAGGTGATGTAGGGCATCATGGAAGTGTCAGTCCAAGCGATATTAAAGCGATTAAAGACAGTAAGTTCGTCGTTTGGTTTGGACCTTCATTAGAAAACAGCCTGACTGGCAGTTTAGAGACAGCCCCTAATGCCATTGCTATGTTTGACTTTAAAGCCTTCAACCGCTATCCACTTCGTGATGTGAAAGGTGTGCCGATTGCAGGCACGCTTGATCCGCATATCTGGCTAGATCCTGAAAATGCCAAAGCCATTACTCGTGCATTGGCCGTGATACATAGCCGTGCTAACCCAGAGTACGCAAGCAATTATCAAGCCAATGTTAAAAAATTCGCTGCTCGTATGGATACAGCAGTTGCCACTATACAACAAGCTTCACAGAAAAACCGTCCTTATTGGGCTTACCATGATGCCTATCAATATATTGAAAAAGCTGCGCATATCGAGCTAGCAGGTAGCTTAAGTCCAGATCACCATATCTCTCCAAAAGCCAGTCAATTGCGTTGGTTAAATGAGAACCGTCCTGTTAAGCAAATGTGCATGGTTAATCAAGGCGTCGTCTCTAAAGGACTGCTTGCTAAATTACAGCCAATCAGTACTTCTGTACAAATCGAAGACATGAGCGACAGTCAAGACTTTGTAAAAGGGTGGACGAATATGGCACAGCAAGTTAACAATTGTGTGGATGGTAAATAGGAATAAATCGAAGTATTCTTCAAATAAATGTTACCATGCCTCAAACTAAGTGCTTTGAAATGAAGTGTGACCTAGTTTGAGGCGTGTTTTCACGCTAAATAGTTGACAAATTTCATATTATGCTTGCTTAAAACTCACATGCTCCTTATAATAAGTGGCGTTTAATTTTGGTTGAAAGGCATTACCTGTAGAGTGAGCGATTCACGGATAAAAGTGTCAAAAGGATACTAGATTATCCCAATATTGTAGGGCTATAGGAATACCGATGACCAAGCCTGCCAAACGCACGCAGAAAGATAAGATTGGTATCTATATCAAACGCCAAGCATGGATATTGTTTATCCTGATTATTGTTGTTTGGATTCTAGATGCTATTTGGTTAGATAGTGAGCTTACTGTAACGAAAAGTGCCGCAATCGGTGCGTTGCTAAGTTTTACTACTCAAGCCGTATTTGCTTTTTTTATCTTTTGGCATACTGGATATCGCGCACGCCAACATATTGTTAGCCAGCTATATCGAGGGCAGATGGCCAAATGGCTATTAGCCGTGTCAGGTTTCGCACTAATTTTTATTACCGTACAACCCCTATCTGCGCCTGCGCTGTTTATCGGTTTTATGGTAATGCAAATTAGTCACAGTTGGATGTTGTGGCATATACGCTAGGGTTAATCATATAACTATTTATATGGTTTTGTGATTAATAACGCTATGCAAGCCACCCTGCCGTCCAACTTCTCTATGACTAGTTTTAAAAAGTCAAAACATAAAAATCTGTCTTATGACAGCGCTAGTGACTATAAAAACTGTGGTATAAGTGTTCTAAATGAATGTAGCATTTAAGAATGCGGTGATAGGGTAGGGCAAGTTTCGCTATCGTTATCATTTGTAATTAAATTATTACAATTAAATTACAGCCGTAAAGCTATATTGGTAAACGTTAAGCGTAGCTAACTTATTCATACAACGGATAAAAAAGTAACAATTGACTTTACACGAATACAACGCTGCATTAATATAGGCAGCTAAATATTTTGCTTACAAACCTTGTATAAGGCGCCAGTCGTGAAACACGACAGTAGGCGAGCACATATATAATAATTTTTTGTACACATGCAAGGGCTATTACTGATTCATCATAAGCCCTTTTTTGATAGCTAAAATTTATTTGTGGCTATCGAGTTGCGCACTAGTAATAGAACTATGGGTTGGATGTTATTGATTACATGAGCGCGTTAGCATGAATTATTTGCTTGCTTATAAGCACATCAAATAAAACACTAAACCTCATCAGATGACAACCATATTTTTGGTAGTTGATTAAATCGTTGATTAATAAGAAGCTTACATTATGGCATCCGAGCAAACATCATCAGAATATATCTCTCACCACTTAACGAATTGGACGTACGGCTATCTGCCGGGCGAAGGTTGGAAAGTTGCCTATACTGCTGAAGAAGCAGGGCTAATGGGCTTTAAAGCTATCCATCTTGACTCTATGCTATGGTCAATTGGTCTGGGCATTCTATTTTGTACCATCTTTTGGATGGTTGCCAAAAAAGTCACTTCAGGCGTGCCAGGTAAAATGCAGGCAGCAGTTGAATTGATCGTTGAGTTTGTTGATAACAACGTTCGTGATTCATACAGTGGTACATCAAAACTGATTGCACCATTGGCGTTGACCATCTTTGTTTGGATCTTTTTGATGAACTTGATGGATTTAATACCTGTCGACTTCGTTCCAGGTATTGCGGGACAAATTGGTGCTGCAATGGGCCATGATCCACATCATGTTTTCTTTAAGATTGTTCCAACGACTGATCCTAACATCACGCTTGGCATGTCGTTCTCTGTCTTTGCACTGATTATCTTTTATAGCATTAAAGAAAAAGGTTTGGGCGGCTTTATCGGTGAATTAACACTACATCCGTTTGGCGCCAAAAACCCAATCGTACAAGCGATTTTGATTCCCATCAACTTCATCCTAGAAGCAGTTACTCTAATAGCCAAACCTGTATCACTTGGTTTGCGTCTATTCGGCAACATGTATGCTGGGGAATTGATTTTCATACTGATTGCTCTAATGCCGTTTTGGATTCAATGGGCGTTATCGGTACCGTGGGCTATCTTCCACATCTTAGTTATTACACTTCAAGCGTTCGTATTTATGATGCTGACGATAGTTTATATGTCGCTCGCATCATCAACTGAACATTAATTAGACATTCAATAGGTAAATGAGGATACATCAATGGATCCAGTATTAGGTGGTTACACAGTTATCGCAGTAGCGCTACTTATCGGTCTTGGCGCACTTGGCACAGGTATTGGTTTTGCTATTCTAGGTGGTAAATTCCTAGAAGGCGTAGCACGTCAGCCAGAACTAGGCTCACAGCTACAAACTCGTATGTTCATCGTAGCAGGTCTTCTTGATGCTATTCCGATGATCGGTGTTGGTATTGCTATGCTATTGTTATTCGCTAACCCTCTAGCAGGTTAATCAGAAAGCTCAGTTGTAAATGTTTGGTAGTCAAAGTTTGTATCTTAACCATAGCCAAAGTTTGGCTATCAAATATGATCAATGAAACTGATTTTTCATTAACAAAGAGGTGATCACGTGAATATCAATTCTACCCTCATCGGTCAAGCCATTGCTTTTGCAATCTTTGTGATGTTCTGCATGAAATTCGTGTGGCCACCACTTATTGGTGCCATCAATGAGCGTCAGCGTAAAATTGCTGAAGGCCTGAATGCCGCAGAAAAAGCAAAAGCAGATCTGGCGACCGCGGAGCAAGATGTCCAGCAGGAGCTTACTCTTGCAAAGACTAAAGCTGCTGCTCTAATCGAGCAAGCGAACAAGAGTGCCAACCAGCTTGTCGAAGATGCAAAAACGCAGGCCCAAGTGGAAGGCGAGCGCATTCGTCAACAAGCGCAAGCGTCTATCGACCAAGAAATCAATCAGGCGCGTGACTCATTACGTGCTCAAGTTGCTGAACTGGCTGTACTTGGTGCAGAAAAGATTTTGCAAGACAAAGTCGATGTGCAAAAACATGCCAGTATGCTAGACCAACTGGCGGCGAAGCTGTAACTGTGAGGATATAATGGCTGACTTATCAACCTTAGCACGACCCTACGCTAGAGCCGCGTTTGACTATGCCAATGAAAACGGGGCCGTAGACGAGTGGGAAAATTTCTTGTTTATCGCTGGTGCAATTGTCAATGACAAAGCGTTCCGTACTTGGCTAGAAAATCCAGCCGTTACGGCTGAGCATAAGTCAGCTGCTTTGGTTGATCTTTATGACTCACAAGTGGCTGGTGATAACGACTCTGCTTTTAAACAGCTATTAGGTGAGAACAAAGGTTCTCGCTACGGTAATAGTATTAGCTATCCTAAAGTATCACCAGCGCTCAATAATTTTATTAAGCAGCTGGCAGAACAAGAGCGTCTGGCGCTGCTTCCTGAAGTTTATGAGCATTATCGTCATCACAAGGCAGTAAGCTTAAAGCAGCTTGACGCATATGTGACTTCTGCTTATCCATTAACGGATGACCAACGTCAAATGATTCAAACACGTCTCGCCGCTTCGCTAAATGCTAGTGTGGTGATTCACGAATCAGTTGATCCAAGTCTATTGGCAGGTGCTACGATCAAAGTCGGTGACAAAATCATTGATGATTCGATGCGCGGCAAGTTACAACAGTTAAAAACACAGCTAACTGCCTAATGCCATTCATCAACGCAGTCATTTAATATCTGCGTGATAGTAAGAGCATTTAAGTCAGTGGGCGGGTTATCATAAATTAAAGGAAACAAGGCAATGCAACAATTGAATCCAGCGGAAATCAGTAACCTGATTAAGCAGCGTATTCAAGACCTTGATGCGGGTGCAACTGCAAAGAATGAAGGCACGATTGTCAAAGTATCTGACGGTATCGTGCAGATTCATGGTCTTGAAGATGCCATGTACGGCGAAATGATTGAGTTTGAAGGTGAAGTCTATGGAATGGCGCTTAACTTAGAGCGTGATTCTGTTGGTGCGGTAGTACTAGGTGACTTCCTAAAGTTACAAGAAGGTCAAAAAGCCTATTGTACTGGTCGCATTCTTGAAGTACCCGTAGGTCCTGAGCTGCTAGGCCGTGTTGTTGATGCTTTGGGTAATCCTATCGATGGCAAAGGTCCTATCGATGCCAAGATGACTGACAAAGTCGAAAAGATCGCCCCAGGCGTTATCGACCGTCAATCAGTAGATCAGCCAGTAATGACTGGTTATAAAGCCGTTGATACCATGATTCCAATCGGTCGTGGTCAGCGTGAGCTTATCATTGGTGACCGTCAGACGGGTAAAACCGCAATGGCTATCGATGCGATCATTGCACAGAAATCATCTGGCATTAAGTGTGTGTACGTAGCTATCGGTCAGAAACGTTCGACCATCGCCAACGTCGTACGTAAGCTTGAGCAAACTGGTGCATTAGAATATACCACGGTTGTGGTTGCATCAGCTTCAGAGCCAGCAGCACTACAGTATATCGCTCCGTACTCAGGTTGTACGATGGGTGAATACTTCCGTGATCGCGGTGAAGACGCACTGATTGTATTTGATGATTTATCAAAACAAGCTGTTGCTTATCGTCAGATTTCACTATTGCTACGTCGTCCGCCAGGCCGTGAAGCATATCCTGGTGACGTATTCTATTTACACTCACGTTTACTTGAGCGTGCATCACGTGTAAATGCTGCTTATGTAGAGAAGTTCACTAATGGTGAAGTTGTTGGTAAAACAGGTTCTTTAACTGCATTGCCAATCATTGAGACCCAAGCTGGTGACGTTTCTGCATTCGTACCGACTAACGTAATCTCAATTACTGATGGTCAGATCTTCCTAGAGTCTAGTTTATTCGCATCAGGTCTCCGTCCAGCAGTCAACGCTGGTATTTCGGTATCTCGTGTTGGTGGTGCTGCACAGACTAAGATCATTAAGAAACTGTCTGGTGGTATCCGTACCGCACTAGCTCAGTATCGTGAACTGGCCGCATTTGCTCAGTTTGCTTCAGATCTTGATGACGCAACTCGCGAACAGCTTGATCATGGTGAGCGTGTGACTGAACTTATGAAGCAGAAGCAGTACCAGCCAATGTCTATCTCTGAGCAAGCAGCAGTTATCTATGCTTCGAATGAAGGATTTTTATCTGACGTGCCTGTTGAAAAAATTGGTTCTTTCGAAGAAGCTTACTTACGCTATATGCATGATGAGCAGAGTGAATTGATGCGTGAGATTGATGACACTGCGAACTACAACGATGATATCGCAGGTCGTTTAAAGTCAGCTCTAGAGACATTTAAACAAAATCACAGTTATTAATTTAACGGGTTAAGCCGGATTTGGTTATGGCTATCTTTGATAGCTGATAAAGTGGCGCGTTGTCTGATCAGATTTTGTCAAGATAGAGCGCCACTGTTTTAACCATTAACGGTATTAGATCGCGTAATGCACAAGATATAAAATATTACTCTGTCAGATTAATGTTGTATATTAAATGATTGTCGCTTGCGCCAATGCTTTTTAACCCTCTTATATTGGAATCATTATGGCAAGCTTAAAAGAGATACGTGCCAAAGTCACCAGTATTAAAAGCACCCAAAAAATTACTCGCGCAATGCAAATGGTTGCAGCAAGTAAAATGCGCCGTGCACAAGAGCGCATGGAAGTGGGTCGCCCGTATGCTGATAGTATGCGCCGGGTTATCTCACATTTGGTGCATGCTTCATCAGACTACAAACATCCGTATATGGTATCGCGCCCAGTCAATAAGGTTGGCTATATTGTCATTACCTCTGACCGTGGTCTAGCGGGTGGTTTGAACGTCAACCTATTTAAAGCTTTAACTAAAAGTATCCAGCAATACCAAGACCAGTCTGTACAGACTGAGTTTGCAGCCATTGGCGCTAAAGGTGTGAGTTTTTTCAAAAACTTTGGTGGTAAAGTTACCTCGGCCGTGACCGATTATGGTGATAAGCCAACGTTTGAGCAATTGAACGCACCTGTTCAGGCGATGCTTGAGGACTATAGTAACGGTAATTTAGACCGTATCTATGTGGTATATAACCAGTTTATCAATGCCATGACTCAAAAGCCGACAGTCAGTCAGTTAGTACCTCTTCCAGAGGGATCGCTTATTGATGAAGACAGCGGCATGCAGACTGAGCTTAGCTGGGATTATATCTACGAGCCTGACATCAAGACTTTGATTGATGAATTGCTTGGCCGTTATATTGAGTCGATTGTTTATCAAGCGGTAATGGAAAACATTGCCTCTGAGCAGTCGTCACGTATGGTTGCGATGAAAGCGGCTACAGATAATGCTGGTGACCTTATTAACGATTTACAGTTGGTTTATAACAAGCTGCGTCAAGCGGCGATTACTCGAGAAATCTCGGAAATCGTTGGCGGTGCTGCTGCTGTTTCATAATTGACTACACCTATATATAGAAGTTCAAGGAGAACGCAATGAGTAGCGGTCGTATTGTACAGATTATTGGCGCGGTTCTTGACGTTGAGTTCAACCGTAACGAAGTTCCTAAAATTTTTGATGCCTTGCAAGTAGACGGTACCGAAACCACCCTAGAAGTACAGCAACAGCTAGGTGATGGCATCGTACGTACTATCGCAATGGGTTCAACTGAAGGCCTAAAGCGTAACCTACCAGTTACTAACACTGGCGCACCTATTTCTGTACCTGTGGGTATTGGTACACTAGGTCGCATCATGGATGTTCTTGGTCGTCCTATCGATGAAGAAGGTCCTGTTGCTGCTGATGAAAAATGGTCTATCCATCGTGAAGCCCCAAGCTATGCAGAGCAGTCAAACAGTACTGAACTATTAGAAACAGGCATCAAGGTTATTGATTTACTTTGCCCGTTTGCAAAAGGTGGTAAAGTTGGTCTGTTTGGTGGTGCTGGTGTTGGTAAAACCGTCAACATGATGGAATTGATCAACAACATCGCACTTAAGCATGAAGGCTTGTCAGTATTTGCTGGCGTTGGTGAACGTACTCGTGAAGGTAATGATTTCTATCACGAAATGCAAGAAGCTGGCGTTGTAAACACTGAAGACTTTAGCAAATCTAAAGTAGCAATGGTATATGGCCAGATGAATGAGCCACCGGGTAACCGTTTACGTGTTGCACTGTCTGGTTTGACCATGGCTGAGTACTTCCGTGATACCAAAGATCCTGCTACTGGCAAAGGTCGTGACGTATTGCTGTTTGTTGATAACATCTACCGTTATACACTAGCCGGTACTGAAGTATCAGCACTACTAGGCCGTATGCCATCAGCAGTTGGTTATCAGCCAACGCTAGCTGAAGAGATGGGTATGCTGCAAGAGCGTATCACGTCAACTCAGTCAGGCTCTATTACTTCAGTTCAAGCTGTTTACGTACCTGCGGATGATTTGACCGATCCATCACCAGCAACGACGTTTGCTCACTTGGATGCAACCGTTGTACTAAGCCGTGATATCGCTTCACAAGGTATCTATCCTGCGGTTGATCCATTGGATTCAACATCACGTCAGCTAGATCCACAAGTTATCGGCGAAGAGCATTACAATGTTGCTCGTGGTGTACAGGAAATCCTACAGCGCTATAAAGAGCTTAAAGATATCATCGCAATTTTGGGTATGGATGAGTTATCAGAAGAAGATAAACTGGTTGTTTATCGCGCTCGTAAGATTCAGCGCTTCTTATCACAGCCATTCCACGTTGCTGAAATCTTTACTGGTGCACCTGGTAAATATGTACCACTACGCGATACCATTGCTAGCTTTAAAGCAATCATCGCTGGTGAATACGATGACTTGCCAGAGCAGGCATTCTATATGGCTGGTGGCATCGATGAAGTTGTTGCCAAAGCAGAAAAAATGAAATCTTCTGCAGCGTAAGTTGCTTAAGCATTGGCTAACGAGTAGATAGGCTATAATACGTTTATCTACTCATCAGTAACGCATCGCAGTTTTTACTGTTTTTGATCGCGTTTTGATAGTAAGGAGTTAAGTATGGCAACGTTACAATGTCGCGTCGTAAGTGCTCGTGAAGAGTTGTATTCAGGCGAAATTAGCATGTTAATAGCGACGGGTACCGAAGGCGAGATTGGTGTATTGCCAGGTCACACACCGCTTATTACTTTGTTAAAACCGGGTGCGATGCGAGTGCAAACACCAGACGGTGAAGAAGAAGTGATCTATGTATCAGGCGGTGTATTAGAAGTACAGCCGAAGATGGTTACCGTATTGGCTGATACAGCCATGCGTGCACATAACCTTGATGAAAGCAAAATTGTTGAAGCACGTAAAAAGGCTGAGCAAATGCTTGTCAATCAATCGGACACTGTACAGACTAATGCAGCTTTAGCATCATTAGCAGAGTCTGTGGCACAGCTACAGACTATCCGTAAGTACAAAAACCGTGCTTAAAATTTTTGTTTGAAAGTCTAGGCTTTAGTCTTTCGACGATAAAAAAACAGTCCAATATGGGCTGTTTTTTTATGCCTGTTTTTAGAGTGACCATATCAAATATATATGAATCAAAGAATATTAGACAATTTCTAAAAAGTCACTGGCGACAACAACAATATATCGCTATATTATATGTCATAGAGAGTAAGTTCTGAGTGAGAGTAAAGCGATTAGAAGTTCCTTGAAAAGCTAATTTGGTTAGTTTACTTACCAATATTTAGACATTCAAAGAGTGATAAAACCAACTTGTCTGCTGTTATTTGCGCAAATCACGTATTTTTTGGACGTAAACTAACGTTTTAATAGGTGTAGTTTATAGGTTTTGTTAACGACTATAAGCTATAGTATAGGAAGCTGTATATTTAATAGTATACTGTGCTACCAAGTTTGTAACAGCTATACGAACATCAATTGTGCCACGTGATGGTGCTATTAATTTACCGCTCTTACTTTTACTACTTTTAAATTAGATGTATTAGAGGATATAACAATGACAACGAATGAAGAAGACAACACCCCCCGAATCTTGATTGTTGAGGATGATGAGCGTCTGGCCATGCTGACCCAAGATTACTTGGTCAAAAACGGTTTAGAAGTAGCGATTGAAACAGATGGTAATCGTGCTATTCGCCGTATCGTCAATGAGCAACCAGATTTGGTTGTACTTGACGTGATGCTTCCTGGTAGCGATGGATTAACGGTTTGTCGTGAAGTTCGCCCGCATTACCAAAATCCTATTTTGATGCTGACGGCTCGTACTGAAGATATGGATCAGGTACTAGGTCTTGAGATGGGCGCCGATGATTATGTCGCAAAACCTGCTCAGCCACGTGTCTTGCTTGCCCGTATTCGTGCATTATTACGCCGTTCAGAAAATGCACCATCAGAAGACGTGCCACAGCGTCTAGAGTTTGGTGAGTTAGTCATCGACAATGGTGGTCGTTCAGTGAATCTAGGCGATGAGCTGGTTGATTTCACCAGTGCTGAATATGACCTTTTATGGTTGCTAGCTTCTAATGCTGGTCGTATTCTATCTCGTGAAGATATTTTTGAGCGTCTACGCGGTATTGAATATGATGGTCAAGATCGTTCAATTGACGTACGTATCTCACGTATTCGTCCAAAGATTGGTGATGATCCAGAAAACCCTAAACGTATTAAAACCGTACGTAGTAAAGGTTATTTATTTGTGAAAGAAGGCAACTAATTCTCGTTCCTTTGAGCAATTACTTACTATTGATAATCGTCATATAAAAAACCAGCAACTATGCTGGTTTTTTTATGGCTAAATTCGAATTTTTGAACTTAATTATAGCGTTATGTGGTTTAATTAAACAATTATTGTAGTGACTGAGACCTTGCACATGGTACAGAGTGTGCTAGGTGTTAGCTCAACACTAAAAACATAATAGCTAGGATAGTTTTTACTCCATACTGTTTGATATTATTTGTTATACAGCGCTTATGTGCTGCATGGTATCAGCAGTTTTTATTCATTAAGTTGGTCACGGCACGTATGTCATTAGTCTCTTCTTTAAAACACAGTATTTTTGTTCGTATCTATGCTGGACTACTCATAGTCTGTTTATGTGTGGCATTATTTGCCCAGTTATTGATGGATACAATCAATAAAGAACGTGTACAGTCCTATCGTGAAAATATGGCCAAGGGCGCTTTTCATCTGGTGAGCGAAGGCGTTTCTCATCAGGAGAGTGAAGAGCAGCGTGAGTATTGGTTGTCTGATGCGAGTAGTTTGTTTGGCTCGAAATTCAGTATCGTGCCTATTACTGACGTGGACTTTAATGCCAGTGAATTGCGACGTTTTGAAAATGACAACACAGTTGTACGCTATGTTACTCAGCCTGTGCATGCCGATGTCTATTATCGTTTACCTGACAATAAAAATGTCCTAACGGCTAGGGTTACGCAAGTCACTGAACAGCAAGTGCGTGCAATAGCTGTGTTCTTATTAGATGATTTGTCTTATCACGTGACGCTGCCTGACAAACGTGCACGCTTGGCTCAGTTAGAAAAGAAGTTCTCCTTCCCATTGGAATTCAAAGCAGTTAATACGCTGGATTTAGATACCGATCAGATGGGGCGCTTACGCCGTGATGAGGTTGTTATCTCACTGCAGGATACCAATAGCAGTAAAAGTAATTCAGCTATCCAGATAGTCGTGCCTTCTGAAATCAATGATATGGCCATTTTGATTGGGCCAGTACCTTTATTTAACTGGTTCCCACTCAACTTGATTATAAGTATGATTTTGATCAGCATGTTTTTGATCAGCTTGGGTGTATATGCATTGATTTTCCCGCTTGAACGCAAATTGCAGTTGATTCAGGTCGGTGTCAATGAAGTCAGTAAAGGTAACCTTGAAAGTCAGGTGCAAGTGATTGGACAAGACGAAATTGCCCGTTTAGCAGCGACCTTTAATGCGATGACCTCACATATCAAACGTTTGATTGAGTCGCAGCGAGAGCTGACGCGAGCAGTATCACATGAGTTACGTACGCCTGTGGCTCGTATTCGCTTTGCTGTCGATATGCTTGCTGATACTGATGATGAAGACTCACGCTTTATGCAGCGCGACTATATTGATGAAGATATTGAGTCGCTCAATGGTTTGATTGATGAGATTTTGACCTATGCCAAGCTTGAAGAAGGCTCGCCAAAACTAGATTTGGAGCCAGTCAATCTTAGAGAATTGCTTGAGCAGATTGAACGTGAGACCAATGCACTAGGTAAGCCAATCAAGATAGTGACCAAGCTGCCGAATGCTAAAGTAACCGCCATTGCAGACCGACGTTATCTACATCGTGTGATTCAAAACCTTGCAGGCAATGCATTACGCTATGCAGAGACCACGATTGTCATTAGCGCAGGTGTCAAAAAAGGCAATGCGTTTGTTAGTGTTGAAGATGATGGCCATGGTATTCCAGAAGCAGATCGCGAAAAAGTATTTATTCCATTCTCACGCCTAGATGATAGTCGTACGCGTGCATCAGGTGGCTACGGTCTGGGCTTGTCTATTGTATCGCGTATTGCTTTTTGGTTTAATGGTAGTATGAAAGTCGATGAGAGCGAACCACTTGGTGGTGCCCGATTTGTTATGACATGGCCGATTAAACCACTGACACAAATTCTGGCTGCTGACGAGTTGACGCAAGAGAAAAGTGAACGTGGTTTTGATGACAAGTGATGATAAATAAAGGCAGTATATAATGTCATAGCTACTCTTAAAGAGTAGTTGAGACATAAATTAATAGGTTATAAATTACCACCAGTCTAATTATTTTTTAGCTGTAATCATCATCAGTATTGCAGTACCAATAATGGTTTTAAAAGTAGATTTTTTGAAAGTAGAGGAGGGCAAAGGATGCCGTATTTATTTGGTGGTTTGGTAGTTTTAAACGCAATAACGCTAGGGTATTACTTATTCTTACAGCAGCCTTCGACGACTCAAACGTTAAAAGCTGCGCAAGAAGGTATTACTCAGCCATTAGAGTTTACCAATAGCGCCAAGTATATTCCCCCTGTCATCGGAACTAGAGACTAGTTTTTATTCATGCAAAAATTGCAATGAAAAAATTTCTAGCTCTAGTCAGGTTTAGTCTAGTCGTTTTTATACAATAGGTTGTTATCAGAGCCAGAATTCTCTTCAGTATCGGCAGCGACTGTCTTATCTCCAGCAACTTTAGAAAGCAAAGGTATACGTACACAAACCTGTAGACCGCCTTCGGGATGGTTAATAGCTTCTACTGTGCCATGATGCAATCTTGCGATACGGTCTACGATAGCCAAACCTAAACCGCTACCTTGGGTGGTACGTGCGGTCTCTCCTCGTTCAAAAGGTTGCATAATACGCTCTAATTGATCCTCTGCAACGCCGTCACCACAGTCCCTTACGCATATCATCAGTTGCTCTTGTGCTTCCTGATTGACAGCACTTTCACTGACCACGTCACTATCTTCATCTTCAATAGTCTCTATAAATGTCGGCATCACAGTCGCCGATAGGTAAATAGGTCCCTTGCCATAACGCTTCGAATTGTTTACCAGATTTATAATGAGGCGTTTGATAGACATGGGGCGTATAGGAACAACTTTGTGACACTCTGACTGATAAATAAATTCCATCGGTGCAAACTGCACCATAATTTCATTGAAAATGGTATTCAAATTAGTCAGGCTCACTGGCTCATCGGAACCATCTTTCATAAATGAAATAAATTGCTCCAAGATGGCATCCATATCCTCAATATCATAAATCAGCCCTTCTCGAAAGAAGTCATCTGGTAGCATCTCAGCGGTCAATCGCATACGAGTCAATGGCGTTCGCAGATCATGTGAGATACCAGCAAGCATAATTGTGCGCTCTTTTTGTGCTTGGTTTAACGTCGTAAATAGGTGATTGAATGCCATATTGACTTGGCGTATCTCGGTAGGACCTTTTTGCGTTGGTAGAGTAGTTGCGTGACCGAGGCGAATATAATTGGTTGCAGCACGCTGTAAATATCGCAATGGGCGGTTTAGTTGTCGTGCCAGTAAGATAATGGTTAGCAGCGACAAAATAGGTAACCCAATGAGGAATAGTACCAACAATCCTGGACTGTACTGTGAGTAATAGACCACTGGTTCACGAATCCAAAAACTGTTGTCTCGGCTGTCTTGTACCCAAAGCTGCGGTGTTGGTTTAAATTTAAAATATACTTCAACAGGCCGACCTAACTGCGCACCGATTTCGCGTTGTAACACATCAGTAAAGACACCAACAAACGCCTTATCAGACACTTCTGGAAAGTCATTCGGATTATTTACAACCACCACATGAGAATGCTGATAAATCCATCGGCGTACCTCAGGACGATCTTTCCAATCTTGATTGACACTGTTCATCAGCTGTAGCTCGCTCGTCAAATAGCGCGCATGGTTTTTTAGCTCTGGTAAATACAAGCTTCGCCAAAAAAACAAAATCGACAAGCCAACACTGATAAGGACAATAAAGGAGACCATCAAGGTTGTCAGCCAAGTGTTGGAATAGGAGCGTGGCAGCCAACCTTTACGACGTGGTTTTGGGTGTGAGGTGGTCATATTAATCCAACATGTTGAGAGAGGTATTTTATTAAATCGATTATTGAGCCAAACCGTTATTATACTGCTTATAGGGTGAACTCTGCTTTTTAGACTTGGGCATTATCAATTAGATGACGGTATCGAACTTGGTCAGTATATTTATCTTGCTAAGCATACTAATGTATAACTTGCACTTGGTTTCCTTGTATCGAAATTATTTGAATTCAACTATAGCATAATCCATGAAAGGTACTGACGTCGCTTTGACTTGATAAATCAGCCATAGGACTATCTAAAATGCGTGTGAGAATAGGGATAAGGTGACTTTGTATTTTAGCTATTCCATATGCTGAAGACAGTAAAATTACTGATTGAAAATAAAAGGTTATGAGCAATTATGTTTTACATCGATGTGCATTTAAGCTATTGTTAATAAATAATTAAATAAGCACAGTTTATGTTTTCAATAAATAAAGACTGTGATATAATTATGCCCTTTTTGGTATACCTGCGAAAGAGAGAATTCACATGGTTGTTATTCGTTTAGCACGGGGCGGTGCCAAGAAACGCCCATTTTATCAAGTAGTTGTTGCTGATCAACGCCGCGCGCGTGACGGTCGCTATATTGAAAACATCGGCTTTTTTAACCCACTCGCTAAAGATTCAGAAGAAGCAGTGCGCCTAAACATGGAAGCGTACAACGCGTGGATCGCAAAAGGTGCACAACCTTCAGATCGCGTTGCTTCATTAGTAAAAGCTTACAACAAGTCTGTAGCACCAACTGAAGCAACTGCTTAAGTTTTCGTTACTATTACTGAGATGCTGATAGCAAGATCATGAGCATACCTCAGTAGACTTTAGTAAATATAGCGTAACTGGTCTAACCAGGGTGCGCCATTAACTGTTTATTGATTTTGATTGCGTTTATCGCTTTTGATTGAAATGTAATTATAATTTCTGTTTTAATCATTGTTAGGTTAGCCGTTATGTCATCAGTTCCAAACGCTAGTGCCCTTATGAAAATTGGTCAGCTGAAAAAGCCTTATGGTATTAAAGGCTGGCTTTGGGTCTTTAGTGATACAGATGATCGTACGGCAATATTTGACATGCATCCGTGGTGGATGAAAACTGCCACAGGCATGAAACCTTTGACTGTTAAAGCTTGGCGTGAGCAAGGAACAGGAATCGTGGCTCAATTTGAGCAAGTTCCTGATCGTAATGTTGCTGAGACCATGAACGGTGTTACCGTTTGGGTCGAACAAAACGTTTTGCCTGAAACAGCTGAAGACGAATATTATTGGTCGGATTTGGTCAGCTTGCGCGTGATGAACGAGCAAGATGAATATCTAGGCAATATCACTGAAATGTTTGAGACCGGTGCCCATGACATCATGCGTGTAACGGCAAACTCAGACAGTTTGGATAATGAAGAGCGCCTGATTCCATGGCATAAGCAAACGGTAATGAAGGTCAATATGACTGAAAAAACAGTGCTTGTGTCTTGGCCAAGTGATTATTGATATCAGCTTTAACGATATAAGTTTCGGCTTTGTTGTTAAGTGTCATCGATAATTATACCGATTCATTTAACCATTATTAACCACTACGCCAAGTAGACATCAGATGTATTTTGCCGTTATTAGTATTTTCCCTGAGATGTTTGCCACGATTCGTGATTTTGGTATCACGGGGCGGGCAGTTACTCAGGAGCAAGTGACGATAGAATGCATTAATCCACGTGATTATACCACTGATAACTATCGCCGTATTGATGAACGCCCGTATGGTGGCGGTCCTGGGATGCTGATGATGGCTGAGCCATTGTCAAAAGCCATTGAGGATGCGCGCTTACGGGCCAGTCAACATGGCTGCCGTGTCGATAGTGAGCACTGTCCGGTGATTTATATGTCGCCACAAGGTCAAACGCTCAGTGAGAGTAGTGTGGTCAGCATGACTGATTACGATGGCATGATTTTATTATGCGGTCGTTATGAAGGTATTGATGAGCGCTTACTGTCACAATATGTCGATATGGAAGTATCACTCGGTGATTATGTCTTGACTGGTGGTGAGCTACCAGCAATGGTGCTAATGGATAGTGTGATACGTCGTCTGCCTGACATTATGGGCGATGATAAGTCAGCTGAGCAAGACTCCTTCGTTGATGGATTGCTTGATTGTCCACATTATACTAAGCCACATGATTTTGCTGGTATGGCGGTTCCTGAGGTTTTACTGTCAGGTCACCATGCCAATATCGCTAAGTGGCGCTTTAGTCAGCAAGTCAGTCGCACGCAAGCGCGTCGTCCAGACTTGTGGCAAGCTTTCACACCAACGGTAGAGCAAGCAAAGTGGTTAAAAGCATTAGCAAAAGCAGAGAAAAATAAGACCTTATAAGGTTAGGATTGATAAAAAACTGTCTTATAAAGCACGGATTCGATAAACAGTTAAGAAACAAAATTTTGAGCAATAATAAAACAGGTCATAGCATAGTGGCCGTTGGTTATAAACCATTTACGTTGTGTCTCACCATAAAGAGATGCGATTAATTATTACAAACAGGTGATATGCGTTAAGCCTCTATTATCTAATGTGAGGAGATAACTCTCATGAGCAACAAGCATCCATTAGTTCAGGTCATCGAAAATGCTCAATTGATTGAGCGCCCAAGCTTTGCACCCGGCGATACCGTTGTGGTTCAAGTAAAAGTACGTGAAGGTGAGCGTGAGCGTTTACAGGCTTTTGAAGGCATTGTAATTGCTAAGCGTAACCGCGGTCTAAACTCAGCGTTTACCGTACGTAAAATCTCAAGCGGTGTTGGTGTTGAGCGTGCATTCCAATTGCATTCACCAATCATTGAAAGCATTGAAGTTAAACGCCGTGGTGCTGTTCGCCGTGCGAAATTGTACTACTTACGTGAGCGTTCTGGTAAATCAGCACGTATCCGCGAAAAACTTGCTCCGCGTGCAGCTGCTCCAAAGAAAGCTGCCGCTAAAGCATAAGTTTAAGCAACTGCTTAAACTTGCTACGGTTGCTGAGCTGCTAATGAAGTGGCAAGGCAACTACGCAAAAGTAGATACAAGCCCTTATTCATAGGTTTATCATATAAATAAGCGGGCCATACCAAAAAAGACAGAACCCCAATCTATGCGAAAGCTAGGTTGGGGTTTTTGTATGTGGGTTTTAAATGAGAGTTGAGAATGACATGTTTAGTAGGCTCTAATCTTCGTCATCAAAATTATCTATACGGCTGCTTTGGTCTTTAGATTTGCTGTACTTACGCAGTCGGATATATATCGTCTTTGTGACGATCGCAATAACTTTTTGCTGCTCGTCGACTATATCGACTTTATATTCACGAAAGACCGCATCACCATCTTTCGCCATTTCCTGAATAGTAATAATTTCAGAGCTGGCAATTTTCATGCGTGCGGTAACTTTGCTATAACCCGGCGCGATAAAATCAATATTTGAGCTTTTGTCCCACACAACATAGCTACTACCGAGTTGGTGCATGAGCATAATCATATAAAATGGATCAACCATTGAATACAAACTGCCACCAAACTGAGTACCGACAATATTTTTGTTCAAAGCATTGAGTCCCATACTGACGACGCACAGACCTTGATCCAGACTTATATGATCGATTTTGATGCCTGCACCGACATAGGGTGCGTAAGTATTGATACGCAGCTTAAGTAAATGTGGTGTCAGTAATGGCATGATACTTTGTTTAGCCCGACGTTTTAAGGTCTCAAAATTGGATGGTAGTAAACGCATGAACTTATCCTGTTATTGCTTCTAAGTTTTTCTATTTATTTTGATATAGCTGATTATCTGAAAGGTATCTTTATTGAGCATAATCATTAGGGGGTATTTATCATAAGTAAAAAACACTAAGACCGCTAGCCTTAAAGCGTAACTGACATGGATTTTCTAGAATTATTTAAAAGTTATAATAAACTATTTATTATACCTATCTTTAATATTTAGTTATGTGATAACAAATGTCTAGATACAGATAATTATTAAGAAAAAGGTCATTTATTCTAATTTAAAGCCTATATTAGGTATGTTTTTTCCTCATGGTTTTCTATTAAGTTAAATTTTGCATTAAATAGAAACTTTAATTTATAGATTATAATAGTGTATCGGCTTTTTGAGTGGTTCTAAGTTCGCATTTCGAGTTCTCATGTCATACAATGGCTTGCAATTTTTAATGGACGCTTTAGTCACATTAAATGTCACTATCAAATTATCAGTTAAATCAAGCCTCAGACGACACAAGGAAATGTGATGAGTAACTCTCAGATCCCTTCTTCAGGGTCTAATCAACAGCCGTCAAACCCATCCGATTACGACACAGAGTTATCAGGTAGCTATGTCGATTTGCACAAACCAAGTTCGAGTTTTGAGAGTCGTGATGATTATCTCAATCATGAATTGCAAATCATGCAGCCCAAACGCTGGCGTCCCAATTTGCCCTTTCGTGATTATCGCTTTGAGTATGAAGATACTATTCCTGCAATGGCAGCGACGATTGGTAAAGTGGTTATGGTGGGTGCGATTGCTGCAACATTTGCAGGTCCACTTGGTTTGGGCGATGCGTTTGTTTTAGAAAACGTTCGTTATGAGCTATTAATCGTTTCGTTTTTTATCATCTTATTTTCAGGATTTCTACTCCCGACAGCCAACCTTGCAGGTACTCACGGCCCCCTTATTCCCCTTATTCCTATTGTTGTAGCCGCTGGTGGCCATCCAATGGCATTTGGTCTGCTCATCGGTGCCTTTGGCTTGCTATTAGCAATCAGTAAAGGGGGCAGTCTGCTGGCAAATCTGACCAGTAAAGGTGTGTGCGGTGGCCTCTTGATTTACTTAGGGTTTATCGGTACTACCTCACAGGTCAAAAATCTCTTTGCTTGGGCAGAAGGTATTGGCATGTCGCATATTGCCTTTTTTATTATTTTGGCCACTATCCTGCTATATGCATTACTTGAGCACTGGCAAAAACGCTGGCTTGCGGTACCGCTAAGCTGTGTACTAGGTGGCGGACTTGCATTTGCATTAGGTGCGCCCTTTGAGTTCAAAACTGCACCAGGCTTGCCGAATATGAACCCGATGTATTGGTGGGGTGAAAATACCGGTTGGATGCTAGGATTACCTACGGTTGAAAGCTTTATTGTCGTACTGCCATTTGCTATTTTGGCCGTTGCGATGTGGTCACCAGATTTTTTAGGTCATCAGGTGTTCCAAAAAATCAGCTATCCTAAACGTACTGAAAAAGTGCTTATGGATATCGATGACACCATGACTAGTGCATCGTTTCGTCAGGTCGTCGGCTCTGTATTGGGCGGTGCTAACTTTGCGTCATCGTGGGGCACGTATATTGTCCCAGCAGCGATTGCCAAACGTCCGATTCCTGCCGGTGCCTTATTGACAGCATTGTTCTGTATTATCGCAGGTGTTTGGGGCTATCCAATGGATTTGGCTATTTGGCAGCCAGTGATGTGTGTGGCATTGATCGTTGGGGTGTTCATTCCACTGCTTGAAGCTGGCATGGAGATGACGCGTGAAGGTAAAACTACGCAATCTGCTGCTATCGTGGTATTCGCGTCTGCACTGGTGAATCCGGCATTTGGTTGGTCACTCACGTTGTTGCTCGATAACTTGGGCTTAATTGGCTCTAAAGAACGTAGTGCCAATTTGACTAAGATGAGCCGCTGGATCATACCGGGTATTATGTTTGTCGTATTGACTGGCGTGATGGCTATCGTCGGTATGTTGCCAGGCATTCCAGCATTGATGGCAAACTTCCGTCATTAATAGCATCTTGCTGAATAAACGATAATAGAACAAATTAAGTCAGCGAAAGCTGGCTTTTTTATGAGTGAAGCTATGATAATAATTGGCTTGTAAAACAATGACTCCCGCCCCATAACTAGCAGTATTATAAGACTTTTAAGAGCAATGAATTCTATGGTCAATGTCTCAGAATCTAGCCCTATCGATGATAAAAAAGCCCGTCTTAAGCATTTAATTCAGCGCTTACCCAATTTGCCAGGCGTGTATAAAATGCTGGGAAAAAATGGTGATATCTTATACGTTGGCAAGGCTAAATCCCTTAAAAGCCGTGTAAACAGCTACTTCGCAAAGACGATTGATCATCCAAAGACACGAGCGTTAGTGGCACGTATCCATGATATCGAAACCATTATCACCCGTAGTGAGACTGAAGCGTTGCTGCTTGAGCAAAACCTGATTAAAGAATATCGTCCTCCCTATAACGTGCTGCTACGAGATGATAAATCTTACCTCTATGTGTTTATCTCAGCCGACAAGCCTTATCCGAGATTGGCGTACGGTCGCGGCAAAGGCAATCATCAAAAAGGACGGTTCTTTGGGCCGTTTCCGTCTGCTCATGCGGCAAAAGAGACATTGGTGCTGATGCAAAAGATGTTTCAAATGCGCCAATGTACCAATACTTTCTTCAATCAACGTAAGCGCCCATGTCTTGAGTATCAAATCAAACGCTGCCGTGCGCCTTGCGTGGGTCTGGTATCAGCAGAAGAATATGCAGAGGACGTCAACAATACGATTCGCTTCTTAAAGGGTGACTCTGGCGATATTCACACCACGCTGATTGAAAAAATGGAAGCGTCAGCTGAAGAGTTGGATTTTGAGAAAGCAGTATTTTATCGCGATCAGCTCTCTATGCTCCGTGAAGTGCAGGCCAAGCAAGCTGTCTATACCGTACAAGGTGAGGCCGATGTGATTGCGATTGCCAGTCAGGCAGGCATGACGTGTGTCAACGTACTGACTGTCCGTGGCGGGCGGGTACTGGGTGGTAAGAACTATTTTCCGGATGTCGATAGCAGCGAATCGCTCGCGGATAATTTATCTGCTTTTATTACGTCTTTCTATTTTCAGGTGACGGATGATTTGCCCGCAGAAATTATGCTAACTCATGAGTTACCTGATCAGGTGGCAGTGAGTGAGGCATTGGCGACGCATTTTGGTAGCAAAGTCGTCATCAAAACCAATGTACGTGAACATCGTGCAGAGTGGCTAGATTTGGCAAAACTGAACACCAATAACGCGCTAAAAACCAAGCTGGGCGATTATTTAGAATTGCATGCACGCTTTGGTGCATTGAAAGATGTATTGGCGGATGTCACCGAGCGAACCATTGATCGCATCGAATGCTTTGATATCTCACATACCATGGGTGAAGCGACCATTGGTAGTTGCGTGGTATTTGACCAAGGTGGTTCGCGTCGCCGTGATTATCGTCAGTATGCTATCCATGACATCGTAGGCGGTGATGACTATGCGGCGATGAAGCAAGTGCTGACACGGCGTTATAAGAAGCAGCCATTGCCTGATTTACTACTGATTGATGGTGGTAAGGGTCAGCTTGGTATTGCCAAAGAAGTATTGACTGAGTTGGAAATTCTTGGTGATACTTTGCTTATTAGTGTGGCAAAAGGAGAAGGGCGCAAGGCTGGGCTTGAAGTATTGCACTTTATCGATCATGAGCCATTAGATCTACCGATGGATAGTAAAGCGCTGCATTTATTGATGCATATTCGTGATGAGGCGCATCGTTTTGCGATTACGGCGCACCGTAAAAAACGTGACAAGCGCCGTTCATCGTCAGTGCTAGAAGTCATACCCGGACTGGGCGAAAAGCGTCGTCGCGACCTGCTGAATCACTTTGGTGGTATGCAGCAACTGCTTGGTGCATCGCAACAAGAGCTGTCAGGGGTACAAGGTATTGGGCCTGTGCTCGCAAAAACTGTTTATAAAGTGTTGCATGAGTAGCTGGACATATTAAAAAAACGACAACAGAACCAAATCTGTTGTCGTTTTAACGTTAGGAATATTTAGCAGATTAAGACCTCTAATCGCTAAAAATCAAAACTTAACTGCTGGTTTGGATAGCTACGGCAGTGCTCACAGACGCGCTCCCAACGATTAAATCGATAGCGTAAATACCAACGAACATGCACAGCTTTAGGATAACCGCATTGAATGGTCATGATGACCTCCATAATTATGATTAGGAATTCATAACTGTGGAGACATAGACACTTACTAGCATTTACTATAAAATATATGAACCCTGCAAGGTAAATAAACTTTATTAGTATGCTAATAGCGGAGTCTAGCTCCACAGTTGTCTTATCTAAAAGTTTTTTAAGCTCAGCAATTAATTTTGCTGGGCTTTTTTAATTTTTCATATTTGGTTCCTCCTTTTAAATTATATCTTATTAAAGCTGAATAGAAGACCAACCAACGTTAGGCTTTTACTTTATAAGTCGTAAATTTGAAGCTTAGACCGCTCTTTTCATCATGCATCTGCTCAGACTCTTCTGCCACTTCAAATTCACTTGGCAATTCAGGATAGAACGCATCACCATCAGTAATATCGGTGTCGACGTGGGTCAGTTCAATACGGTCGGTATACATTAAGGCATCGCTAAAGACACGCTCGCCACCAATGACCCAAATAGTATCCAGATGCGCGCCATGTGCCAGACTGGCTGCTTGTGTCAAAGCATCGTCTAGGTTGTGTACCACGTAAGCATTGTCCTTTCCAACGAGGCCTTTTTGCTCAGCATAATCCAATTGGCTGCTGATAATGAAGCTAACTCGTTTTGGTAAAGGCTTGCTGCCCATTGATTCAAACGTCTTACGGCCCATAATGACGATACCTTGTATGCCACCGTCGTTTTGTTTGGTCGTCATCTTTTTGAAGTGCTGCAAGTCTGCTGAGATATGCCACGGCAGCTCATTATCCTTACCGATACAACGGTTGCTACTGATAGCAGCGATTTGGGCAACTTCGGTGTGGGCATAACTCATAATCTATCCTTTTTATTATCTTTTACAATTTTAAGCTTATTTAAAGTAGTCAATCAGACCAATGCTATACCGCAACTTTCGCTTTGATAGCAGGATGCGACTCATAACCCTCAACATTAATATCTTCGTAATTGAAGGCAAAAATATCATTAATATCAGGGTTAAGCGTCAACGTTGGCAGTGCATATAGCGAACGCGTCAACTGTAATTCAACTTGCTCACGGTGGTTTTGATAAATGTGGCAATCACCACCTGTCCAGATGAACTCACCTACTTCTAGACCACAAATTTGCGCGACCATATGGGTAAGTAGGGCATAGCTGGCAATGTTAAACGGCACACCTAAAAATAAGTCTGCTGAGCGCTGATAGAGCTGGCATGACAGTTTATTGTCCGCGACGAAGAATTGAAACATGGTATGACAAGGCGGTAAGGCAACTTGATCTGCTTCTCCAGGGTTCCAACCAGACACGATTAAGCGACGTGAATTGGGGTTGGTCTTTATTTGCTCGATGACTTGGGTGATTTGATCGACACCATCAGCATGGTAATTGCCGTCTTCATCTTTGGTTGCGCCATAATTGCGCCATTGATGACCATAGACAGGGCCCAAATCACCAGCAGGACGATTAAAGCGCGCCGTCTGCTCTGCAGTAGCCCATTCATTCCAAATTCGTACGCCATTGGCTTGCAAATAATCAACGTGAGTACTACCACTTAAAAACCAAAATAGCTCATAGGCGATAGATTTAAAATGAACTTTTTTGGTAGTCAATAGCGGAAACCCTGCCGCTAAGTCAAAACGCAGCTGTGCGCCAAAGTGGCTGAGCGTACCAGTGCCAGTACGATCGCCTTTTTCAGTGCCTTCATTAAGGACAAGACGGAGCAAATCGAGATAGGCTTGTTCGTTCTTTGTGCTAATCATATTCTTCAACTTCAATAAATATTTAAGAGGTTTTAACGTTCAGCTAGATTAATTTTTGTGACCAACTAACGACGATTTACAGATTGGAATATCTAGCTGATATGTATCGTTAATAAGTTTGCGAACTGTATCTTCAAACCAAGCTGAAGCGTTAGGATGCAAAATAATCTTCGTTATCATTTCTCTGGTATCTTTAATAGAAAAATGAAGGCCAAGTCTTTTATTCTTCTTCTCTAATGTCGCATCATTATCTACTAGCACTAATCTTGCTTCATTTTCAAAAGAAAAAGCTTCATGTTTGTGAAATAACTGTAATGGTAAATAATTAAAAATAGAGTGGCGTACAGTATATTCATCTCTAAACCAATCAGGTATCTTTTTTCCATCATATAAATGATAGGCATTATTAGGCTTCTGATACATTACTGGGAAAAATCTAGCATGCATGTCAATCCTAGATCGCCCAAATGCTAATTTGAATTTTCGATGAGTAGTTTGAATTGCTAAAGAATCGTTAGATTGTCCATAACTATTCCACATAGCATGAGATTCAGGCTCATCTAAGTACCAACAGCTTACATAAACCCATTCTTTTGCAGCTATTAATTGATTTTCAGTTTGAAAGTTGTCTTTTTCACCATTGAATAAATGAAGACTTCCTTCCCAGCTATCAGTGAATAAGTTTGCTTTTGGAATGAAAAAGCCCTGTTCAAGCATAGATATTAGTTTCACAAATGGAATATATCTTGTCAAAACAGCTTCTATTTCTATTTGTTTATCCATTTTCGAACGTCCTAATAAGCAGCTTGCTTACCCCAGTCATAGATGCCGCGTTTGTAGGCATAGATTAATAGGATAAAGCCAATGATTATCATCGGGGCGCTTAGCATTTGCCCTTTGGTCATCCAACCTAACAGGATGAATCCTTGGTCGACGTCTGGCTGACGGAAGAACTCGATGATGAAACGGCTAATGCCATAACCCAACATGAAAATACCGGTCGCTGCCATACGAGGGCGGGGTTTTGATGAATACCACCATAAGAATAAGAACAGCAATAGACCTTCAGCAAGCGCTTCATATAATTGTGAAGGATGACGAGGCAGCAGATACTGACCATTGACTTCAGTCATTAGCTCTTGAAGTTCAGGATTGGTTTGTAATTGTTGCATATCAGCAGCAGCGGCTTGCGGGAAGTACGTCAACCAATTATAGCCGCCATCAGAGACACGGCCCCACAGCTCACCATTGATGTAGTTACCAATGCGACCAAACAATAAACCCGTTGGTACGCACGGCACGACAAAATCTAGTACTTGGAATGGTGTCTTTTTATACTTACGAGCGAAATATAGCATACCAAGCATGACGCCGATCAAGCCGCCATGGAACGACATGCCGCCTTCCCAGACCTTGAAAAGATAGGCAGGGTTTTGTAGCAATTCACCGAACTGATAAAACAAGACGTAGCCAACACGGCCACCTAAAATGACGCCAAGTGCACCAAAGAATACCAAGTCGGACACCATGTCGGTGGTCCAGTTATCGCGTTTGGTGCTGCGATACCACGCTAGGCCGTAAGCGGCAGCAAATGCCAGCAAATACATCAGCCCATACCAATGGACTTCAACAGGCCCAATGGCTAACGCTATAGGATCGTACTGAGGATGAATCATCATAAGGGCATCATAATATTGGTAATAAAGTGCTGACTATAATAGCAAATTTCATTCGTCGAGCATACACAATTGCTATGATGCCAATCAGTTAGCATTGAGAAGTTGAACGGTCGATACAGTGCAGAATACATAGGGTAGGAAGCAGGTAAGATGCTGAATAAAACAGGACAAATAGCTGTAATCATGAAAAGGTTTCGTAACGGTATGCAGTCTTGGTAGCTAGCAGCTTAGGATAAGAACGCTATTTTTAGCATTATCTAGCGTTCACTACCAAGTGCTCATAAATAAATGCAGTTAAGTAAAAGCAGCTAGATAGCGACTAGATCTTGTACTTTGTTTTCGACCATCGTGTCGCCTGCGCCTTGTGACACTACTTTGCCGCGTGATAGCACGGTGTAATTGTCAGCCAGCTCTTCGGCAAATTCGTAGAACTGCTCAACCAGCACAATGGCCATGTCACCTTTGTCAGCCAAGTCACGTAGAACTCGGCCAATATCTTTAATAATAGACGGCTGAATACCTTCAGTTGGCTCGTCTAAAATTAACACAGTCGGCTCGGAAGCTAAGGCGCGTGCAATGGCAAGTTGCTGCTGCTGACCACCAGATAAATCACCACCACGCCGATGTTTCATCTCATCGAGTACGGGGAAAATATCGTATAAATGCTTGGGTACGTGCTTTGCCTTGCTACGTGAAAATTTGGCCATACCGATCAAGATATTTTCTTCTACGGTCAGTGTCGAAAAGATATCACGACCTTGTGGTACATAAGCCAATCCTGCTCGTACCCGCTGCTCGGACGACATTTTGCTGATGTCTTTATCATTGAGCAGGATTTGCCCTGATTTAATCGGTAATATCCCCATTAAACATTTGAGTAGGGTGGTTTTACCCACGCCGTTACGACCAAGTACCACACTGCATTCACCGATGGGTGCTGTGAGCGAGACGTCCCGTAGAATATGGCTGCCGCCATAGTATTGATTGATATCGTTAACTTTTAACATGGCTGTCTCCTAACATTCGAATCGTTTCCTAATCTCTAAATGGCATAGCAGTTTGTCAATATTACTATCAACTCAGTTATCAACCTAGCTATCGACCTAAATAGGACTCAATCACGGCTTCATTGGCTTGTACTTCCGCTAATGTACCTTCGGCCAAAATCGCCCCTTGTGCCAATACCGTGACTTTTTCACTGATGGCATCGATAAAGGTCATATCATGCTCAACCACCACCAAGGTATGGTTCTTTTTAAGGCGTAGACACAGCTCGGCAGTATGCTCAGTTTCTGCATCAGTCATACCGGCCACCGGCTCATCAAGCAAAATTAGCTTGGGGCTTTGCATCAATAGCATGCCAATCTCTAACCACTGTTTTTGCCCATGTGAAAGCAAACCAGCGGGCTTGTTGATTTTATCGGTCAGGCGAATTTGCTGTAGGGTCGCGTCGAGGGTATCGCGAGTATCGGCATTGAGTTTATTGAATAAGCTTTTGACTACACGTTTGTCTTTCGGCGCAGCAAGTAACAGATTATCCATGACCGTAAAGTTCTCAAAGACAGTAGGTTTTTGAAATTTACGTCCGATGCCAGCTTCGGCGATTTCTTCAGTGGATAAATTAGCAAGATTGTGTGTTTGACCAAAAAAAACGCTGCCTTCAGTGGGCCGAGTTTTACCTGTGATGACATCCATTAGCGTGGTTTTACCAGCGCCGTTTGGGCCAATAATACAGCGTAGCTCACCTTCTTCAATATATAGCGATAAATTATTGAGTGCTCGAAACGAATCAAACCAAACACTTAAATCTTCTAAATATAATGCAATGCCATGGCTAAAATCGACGCCTGATGGCTTCGGGTGACTGTGGCCAGTACCGCCATGAGTACGTCCATACTCGTTAATAATTTGCTCAGTCGTTGAAGGTTTATCATTTAGCATTATTGCTTCTCCTTTTTGAATCGATCGAACAAGCCCATAATGCCATTGGGTAAAAACAACGTCACGACGACGAACAGTCCACCTAATATCAGTAGCCAAAATTCAGGGTAGGCGACCGTAAAGTAGGTTTTCACAGCGTTCACCACACCAGTACCTAAGATCGCGCCAATTAAGCTTCCTCGACCACCAGTTGCTACCCAGACGGCTATCTCAATTGAGTTAACTGGGTTCATCTCACTCGGATTGATAATACCTACCTGCGGCACGTATAGCGCACCTGCGATACCAGCGATGACAGCTGACAACACCCAAGCGGATAGCTTGTACCACAACGTACGGTAACCTAAATACTGCAAGCGGTTTTCGCTATCACGAATGGCGCCAAGCACTCGACCATAAGGCTGATTCATTAAATGACGCAAACCCATATAAGAGACTAACAATGCTAAGGCCGTGACAAAGCACAGCATTGAGCGAGTAGAGGCAGCGGTAATGTCGTAGCCGAGAAGGGTCGTAAAACCAGTAAAGCCATTGTTGCCACCGAAGCCTGTCTCATTACGGAAGAATAGCAAGGCTGCTGCGTAGACCATGGCTTGAGTGATGATAGAAAAGTACACCCCTTTGATTTTGGAGCGAAAGGCAAAGAAACCAAAGATAAAAGCAACCAAGCCAGGCACTAATACAACCAGTGCGACTGCCCACCAAAAGTGCTGTGTGCCAGCCCAGTACCATGGCATTTCGGTCCAGCTCAAAAACCGCATAAAATCAGGGAGCGCGTCGCCCGCTGTCTCACGTGTTAGGTACATGCCAAACGCATAACCACCCAAGGCAAAGTACAGGCCATGTCCCAAGCTCAAAATACCGGCATAGCCCCAGACGAGATCTAGTGCCAAAGCGACCATCGCTAGTGCCATGATTTTGCCAATCAGGGTAATCCAGTAGGCTGAAAGGTGAAAAGCTGAAGTCTCCGGCATAAGATGTAGCCAAGGCAGTATCAGTAGTACGGCAAAACATAAGCCAATTAAAACAGCACTACGCGGTGTATCAGACAGTAATTTAGTCAGTATCATAGGAATCTCCTTATTCGACAAAGCGGCCTTTGAGTGCAAATAAACCTTGTGGCCGCTTCTGAATGAACAGAATCACAAGAACCAACAATACTATTTTTGCCAATACCGCACCGATACCAATCTCGAGTACCGTACCACTCACACCAAGTCCTAAGGCTGCTAGTACTGCACCCCATACTTGACCGACACCGCCGACGACGACGACTAAAAATGTATCAATGATATACGTTTGACCCAAATCAGGCCCCACGTTACCTACTTGGGCAAGGGCACAGCCTGCCATACCAGCCAGCCCAGAGCCCAAACCAAACGCCATCATATCGATACGTGCAGAAGGAATACCAACTGCTTTTGCCATTTGGCGGTTTTGGGTGACTGCTCGTATAAACAAACCAAAGCGCGTTTTGTTGAGTAAGTACACCAGTAGCGCCACGATGATGACCGTAAAACCAATAATGGCGATACGGTTATAAGGCAGTACAAGGCTGGATGACACCTGATATGCGCCGCTTAACCATGCCACGTTACTAACTTCAACGTTCTGCGCACCAAAAATCATCCGCACCAGTTGCATCAAAATCAGACTGACGCCAAATGTCGCTAATAAGGTCTCTAGCTCACGACCATATAGTGGGCGAATGACAATGCGCTCAATAATCATGCCGATGACAGCGCTGACTAAAAAAGCAGCCGGAATAGCAGCAAGCAAATACCAACCTGCCATATCTGGCATATAAGCTTGAAAGAAGTTTTGCACCATATAAGTGGTATAAGCCCCAATCATAATCAGCTCACCATGCGCCATATTAATCACGCCAAGCAAGCCAAAGGTAATGGCAAGGCCAAGAGCCGCTAGCAGTAAAATACTGGCGGTACTCATACCGGTGAAAATATGACCCGTCCATGTGCTTATTTCAATACGCCGTGACACACTGGATTCAGCATCGATAAGCGCCGCTTCAAGTGCAGAATCTGAATTATCAGCGGCAAGGGCAGACTCGATATCAACTAATACTTGTGGGCTATCACTATCAGCAAGTAGCTTTGCGGCTGCGATTTGAGTGGGTAGGTCACCATTTTTGAAATCAATACGAGCCTGTAATGCAGTTAGTGCCTTTTTGACTTTAGTATTGTCTTCATTTGCCGCTGCTGCCGTAATAATGGCTGGATCTACTTGGTCAATGTTGTTGGCTAAAATATCAACTGCTTGTAGTCGCTGTGCAGGTTTGTCAGATGCTAGCTTGACCTTAGCTTGTCCAAAAATGAGCGCCGAGCGCAGCGCATTGGTCAGTGTGATTTGTGATAAGTCACTAGGCCAATTCGCCGTTTCTTTTTTATCAGGATAAGTAAATAGCTGATCATCTTTATTCAGTAAATATGTTTGCCCATCATTACCTTGATATAGCTCATCATTGGCAATGAACTCAACCAGACTATCCAAACTCTCAACGGATCCTGGCCAATCACTTAACATGGTTTGACGCTTACTAAAATCACCTGCTACAAATTGTTGAATGGCATCGCCTGAACTTGTAGAAGTTGCTGTTGAAATATTTGAGGTACCTGAGGTGCTGGCTTGAGTAGAAGTAGATACGTTCGCAGTTGTGACCAATGATGGCTCATTATGAGCAGTATTTGTATCGTGGTCATGTGGTTGACCGTCATGATCAGCATGCGCAGAAGTGGTGAAAACCGTTATAAATAATGCAGTCAGAGCAAGTAGCCGCATAGGTATAGATATTGAAAAAATCGCAGCGTGTCTCATGAACCTGCTTGTTGGTGCTTGCTGATCATTACCATTCTTAGATGATATGTGCCCTGCAATAGGGCATAAAGTGTGACGCTGCATATGCGGCTCCCTGTGTTCCACGGTCAACAAATTCTTGGCTCTACTGCTTAGCGTACTAAGCAATAGAGGTATAGATAAGGCGTATAGATATATAAGGTGTTGAAAATAAATGTGGAGAGTAGGTACTGGGTCATCGATTCATGCACCTGTCAGCACAAATTTATTCAGTGGACAGCCTATTTAGGAATGTACTCGCTCCAAGGCTGCGCTTGAATAACCTCTGGCGTTTTAAAAATCGTGTCAAACTGTCCATCCGCACGAATTTGTCCAATCATCACAGGCTTCCATAAATGATGGTTTGTGTCATCCATTTTTAATGTGTAACCAGAAGGCGCATCGAACGTCTGACCAGCCATACTAATACGTACTTTATCAACATCAGTGGTGCCTGCTTTTTCAACAGCTTGCTTCCACATATTGATACCGACATAGGTAGCTTCCATTGGATCATTGGTCACGACTTTTTCAGCATTCGGTAGTTTTTGGTCTAATGCATATTGCTTATAGCGTTTGGTAAATTCACTGTTGGTTGGGTTTTTGATCGACATAAAGTAGTTCCATGCCGCCAAATGACCTTGCAATAGGCTGGTGTCGATGCCACGCAGCTCTTCTTCACCGACTGAGAATGCCATGACTGGAATATCTGACGCTTTGATACCTTGGTTGGCAAGCTCACGATAGAACGGAACGTTTGAATCGCCGTTGATGGTAGAAATTACTGCTGTCTTTTTGCCCGTTGAGAATTTTTTGACATTAGATACGATGGTTTGATAATTGCTGAAACCAAATGGTGTGTACTCCTCCATAATGTCTGCATCAGCCACGCCTTTTGATTTCAAAAATGCCTTTAAAATCTGATTGGTGGTACGTGGATAGACGTAATCAGTGCCTAGCAATACGAATCGTTCTGCACCGCCGCCTTCCTCACTCATCAAGTATTCTACTGCTGGAATAGCTTGCTGATTTGGCGCCGCACCCGTGTAAAAGATATTTTCTGACTGCTCTTGTCCTTCGTACTGCACTGGATAGAACATCAAGCCGTTTAACTCTTCAACTACTGGCAGTACTGATTTGCGTGATACCGATGTCCAACCGCCAAAAATAACATCCACTTTATCTTGAGTTAATAGCTGACGGGCCTTTTCAGCAAATAACGGCCAATCAGAGGCAGGGTCAACGACTACAGGTTCTAGCTGCTTACCCAGTACGCCGCCATTGGCATTGATTTCATCAATGGTCATTAATGCGGTATCTTTTAGAGAGGTTTCGGAGATGGCCATGGTGCCAGACAATGAGTGCAATATACCCACTTTGATGGTCTCGCCATCAGCAGCAGGCTCAGTCGTTGTTTCTGTGGTGGTTTCGGCTGTTGTCTCTGTCGATGTTGCGGTTTCTGCAGGTTTTTGACAGGCAGCGAGACTCAAACTACTAATGACGGCTATCGCCAATAATGAAACGCGTGATTTGAGTTTGCTGTGAATATTCGACTCAACAAACTGAGGGTTGGCTAAAATTGGTAACGAAAACATGGACATCTCCTAAGTAAATACAAAAGATAAAATACTGTTACTTAACAGTAATTAATAGTTCAAGTTCCGTGCCAAGTCAAAAAGGCCGTTATTTGGGAAATAACAGCACAATAATTAAAAATTGTTGCGTTTTTTCATTAATCTAGTGCATAGATTTTGGTAGGTTGCACCATAAAAGGGAATAAACAGAGAAACCGTGCGCAATATAAAAATATAACGTTAGCTTTGATAGAGACATTTGTTGCTAAAAAGTGTCAAAAACGCTACGGTTATATCTTTGAGAGATATTATTTTTGATAAAATTGTCTTGTGCGCTTATAGGATGGCAAGTCTGATAGTAAAAGTGCGCTGCTGCCATGATGGATTTTACTTCTAAGGAATGATGTATGAACGCACATGTAATACAGTCGTCAGTTTTAACGGACCATGGCAGCGTATTATCGCCGCTTAATAACATGGCCAGATGTCTTGCTTTGCCGCTTATGTTTGGTAGTAGTGCCATATTGGGGTTGTCTTCGGCGCAAGCGGCAACGAGCAGCGTCGAGCAAGTGACTATCTATCAAGGGCTGGCAAGCGTGACACGGGCGCTGCCCATCACAGGTAATGGTGAACAAACCGTTGTGTTTTCATGTTTGTCACCTCAAATGGACAAAGAGAGTCTAAGCGTACAAGCGGTGGGTAACGTCAATGTCGGTGAAATCAGTATTGAAGAATTGACTGGAGAGCAAGCAGCGCAATGCCAATATCAAGGTGATGCTAAGGTACAGACGCAGCAAAGTACTTTAGCCAATATCAATGCAGAATTGGAAGCAGCACGCTTAGCAAAAGCATATTTACAGAATTTGACCAAAGCCACTCAGGTCAATACGGATAGTACGATTGCTAATAATGCGCGTGATATAGAAACTCAAGCAACTAGTATTAACCAAAGAATTTTAGAGATTCAACAGCGTCAGGCGCGTGCTCAAGATGCACTTAATCAGCTTATGTCAGGCAGCGCGACATCAACCTTTAATAATGTGACACAGGTGAGTGTACGCACGGCCAGTCGCTCGCCAAGTAGCGTTAAGTTGCACTACCAAGTGCGCGGCGCAGGTTGGGAACCTGCGTATCAAGCCCGCCTAAACACAAATAGTGAGCAGTTAAGTATCACAGCCTCTGCAATTATTGCTCAGCAAACCGGTGAGAATTGGACCAATGTACCTGTGACACTCAGTACCGTTAATCCCAATCAGAGTACGACAGGGCAACTGCCGTATGTGCAGCGTCTGTCATTATATGAAGAGAATCAAGATGCTAAGGTTAGGCGTGAGTCACCTATGATGGATGCTGCTCCTGTGATGATGGCAGAAGCGGCTTACACCAAAGGAGCAGGAGTCAGTATGGCACCGCTACCGAATTTCACCGTCAGTAGTCAAAATAAAAATGGCATCATCGAGTATCGTTTGCCGCAGCTGGTTAGTATTCCAAGTGATGGCAGACGTGTACGTACAGTGATTGGAGAGCAATCTGGTAGCAGTAAGCTATGGATTCGCAGCACACCAAGCGTCGAGACTGCCGCCTACTGGTATGCCTCAGCGCCATTTTTGACACCAGACTGGGTCGATGGTTCGCTACAGCTGTACCGTGATGACAACTATGTAGGTCAATCACGTTATAGCTACCAAATGCTAAAAGAGCAAGGGATTGGGTTTGGTAGCGATTCAAATATGATTGTGAAAGAGCTGACCAACGAAGACAAGCAAGGCGAGAAAGGCGTGCTGAACCGCACGCAAACCATAACGACCACCAACGCCTATCAATTTACCAATCAGCATAATCGCAGTGTACGCTTGCAGGTGTTGGGCAGTGAGCCTATCAGTCGCGACGACAGTCTAAAGGTTACGGTCACTCATACGCCGCCTGTAACCGAACGAGATTGGAATGACAATCAAGGCATAGTAGCATGGGAGTTCGATTTACCAAGCAAGCAGTCACAAGTGATACGCTCAACGTCTCAGGTTAGCTATCCCGCCAATAAAATGCTAGCTGGCAATCAATAAGTAAAACCTTAAACGATGCTCTTTATTTTTGCTAAAAAGCATTGGTATAACAGATTATTATAAAAGGAATGCTATGTGTATCGTCGCCATTGCTTGGCAGTTATTTGATGAGCTGCCATTGGTATTATTGTCCAATCGTGATGAGTTTCTGGAGCGTCCAACTGAGTCGCTACATCAATGGTCTGATCAGACTATTTATGCTGGGCGTGATAAGCAAAGCGGTGGCACGTGGTTAGGTATTCATCAAGAAAAAAAGACAGGTTTTTTTGAACAGAATGGTCGTTGGGCTGCGGTACTAAACTTTCGTGATGGTGTGCAGGCAAGGACGGACGAGCGTTCGCGCGGTGCGCTCGTGACTGACTTTTTGACAAGTACTATTAGCCCAATGGATTTTGCCCGAAAGATTACTTTGCAGGACTACGCTGGGTTTAATCTTATTATTGGTGATACAGCACAAGCCGTCATTGTCAATAATCGCGGTCATGCGCCAACGCCATTATATGCAGGTTTGCATGTGCTTTCTAACGGTCAGCCAGAGGACAGTTGGTTTAAGACGGAACGTTTACGTGGCAGGCTACGGCAAGAAGTATTGCCTCTTATTGCTGAAAATAGTGCACTCGAATACTGGCAAGAGGCTGCCTTTGATGTGTTATCTGACAATACGCCAGCACCAGCAGATAAGCTGCCTGATACTGGCGTGGCGTTTGAGGTGGAGCAGATGCTGTCTTCTGTTTATATTGAACCAGTGGCTTTTGGCAATACAGAAAACAATGTACCCACTTATGGGACTCGTACCCAAAGTATTTTGACGTTGCGCAAAGAGGGCGCTACGGGCGCAAACTTCACGGCCAATATTACCAGTCGAGAGTTTGATCATCACTCAAAATAACTGAAACCAATAGCTGGAAAACAATAGCTGAACAACAATAAAAAACACCCTTGGTAATGGCTAAAAACTCTAGCAATTACCAAGGGTGTCTTTTATTACATTATAAATTGAGCGATTTATTACACTATCAAATGATTTTCTTGCTCAGGGATAATCAGTTCTTGCTTTAGGGGAAGCTCGCGTACCAGTTCTTGCAAGGCACGGCGATAAACGCCTCGTTTAAAATGAATCACTTGTCCGAGTGGATACCAGTAACTGACCCATTGCCAATGGTCAAATTCCGGCTTCCCTTCATCGAAGCGGATATGTTGAGTATTTGCCTCATCTAAGCGCAGCAAAAACCATTTTTGTTTTTGCCCAATACACAAAGGGTGTTGTCCATGTCGCACATAGCGTTTTGGCAAACGATAACGCAACCAATCTTGCGTCACTGCCAACAAGTCTACATGACGCGGATGTAGGCCGACCTCTTCCCAGAGCTCGCGATACATCGCATCCATCGGCGTCTCTCCGCGGTCGATACCGCCTTGCGGAAACTGCCAAGCGTTGTGACCAATACGTTTTGCCCACAGAACCTGCCCTTGTGTATTTGCCAAGATGATGCCGACATTGGCGCGAAAGCCGTCTGCATCTATCATGACTAAACCTTTTTGATTTATTTAAAATAGCTTATTTTGATTTAAAACCATGACAATAATCATAATTATTATAAGGTGATTGTTGTCGATATTAGGTCAAAATAAGATTCATTACCGTTATTAAACCAAGAAACAAGCAAAATGTGTAACAGTATTTTGCTATAAAATGTTTCACGAGTTTAGCTGTTTAAAATCAAGTAGTTATAAATAGACTTTTGTAAGTTTATTTAAAGGGTATTACGGCAGGGGTAAGTTTCAGTAATGGCGGCAATATAAGTGTATTGGTATTAATCTACGACTCAAGAAATATCGTTATCAATAAACTATGAATTAAAGAAGCTAGACTAGCTACACATGACTAAGGTTATGGCAATAGCCAACGACAGTTAACGACAATGGCGATATAAAATCTCGCTTTGGCTTATGCTACACTAGCAACGTGATATAACTACCAGTACGGTATTAAGGCAACAGGTATTATTAAAAATAAAAAGCAGAGAACCTGCTAATTGAAATCTAATAATTGAAATAAGGAATAGGCAAAATGTCAGAGTCAAAAGCAAGTGTTACGTGGCAAGAAAACAAAGCATTTATGGGCGTGTCACCGTCAGGACATAACGTACAGATCGATGCAGACAAAGGAAAAGGCGCCAGTCCAATGGAGCTGATTCTATTAGGGCTAGGTGGTTGCGCTAGCTATGATGTGGTAGAGATTTTACAAAAATCACGCCAAGCAGTGACAGATGTACGTTGTGAGCTAACCGCACAACGTGCTGAAACCGTACCAGCGGTATATACCGATATTCATATGCATTTCGTGGTGACGGGTCAAGACGTCAAAGAAAAACAAGTCGAAAAAGCCATCCATTTATCAGCAGAAAAATACTGCTCAGCCAGTAGAATGTTGGTACAGGGCGGCGTGAACGTCACTCATGACTTTGAAGTTATAGCAGGGTAGAGGCGAATATATTAATGAATGCACTTTTGGAGTTGGTCTCTAATACCGCAGCATCTGCCATTTCGGCAATGGTGGCGGCAAGCTTACTACCATGGTTAGTATCAATCGTTGCAAAAGCATCTGGCGGTTTTAAGCTCAGAAATAATGCGCATCCTCGCGATTTTTTTCAGCATGCGACAGGGGTTGCAGCACGTGCTAATGCGGCACAGCAAAACAGCTATGAGACATTGCCTATATTTTTGGCGGCTGTCCTAACAGCGATGCTATTCTTCGTTCCGCAGGCGATTATCAATGTATTGGCTTGGCTATATGTGCTGATTCGTATTGGTTTTTGTGTGGCTTATATCACCAATTTGTCGGCTTTTCGCTCGATACTTTGGGCGTTATCGATGGCTTGTTCTTTGATGCTATTTTATTTAGCGATTCGAGTGAGTGTATAACGCTTGAGAGCTAATTTTTACAGGGTCTAGGGCGTATCATCAATCAGCACATTAATACATTTAGTGGTCTTAAAATGGCTAAATTTTGCTAAACATCGTCAGTAATTTTGTCAATATATTCATATTAACGGCAATTTCTTCCTTGTTTATCTGTAATTTTTCTCATTTTAAGCCTCACAATCTAATTGATGACACGCCCTAGATCAACCAAATATGAGCAGGTGATTATTGTTGTATGCTAAATTGTAGCGCACTGATAATCACCGCTTTATTTTTCTCTCGTTTGATAGCATCCCATAAGACTCTTGCTTCGCTATAGCCTTTGATGAGCATCGCGAGCCATTGCTTATAGCGACCGACCAATATCACTTCAGTTTTAGCCCGACCTTCCAAAAATTTTATCTGATGGGTGACCATCGCTTCCCACGACAACGTTGCCGCACTTAGCATGGCATCATCTGAACCGCAATCCACACGAGCAACCAAATCTGGACGGGTAACCGCGCCGCGACCTAACATCAAATGTTTTGTACCTGCTTGCGTCATACAGTTCTTTGCATGTTCTGCGTTCCATATCTCACCATTGGCAATCACTGGAATATCAAGCGCGTTAAAACTTTGAATCTTGTCCCAATAGGCTGGTGGCTTATAGCCTTGGGTTTTGGTTCGTGCATGAATGGTCAGCCAATCAGTACCACTGTCGTTAATCGCGCCACGAATATCATCCATTCTACTGGTATCGGTGTAGCCTAAACGTATCTTGGCCGATACTGGAATATCGGCAGGTACTGCTTGACGCACCGCGCTGATAATCTGATACATGGTTTCGGGTTCATCCAGTAATACTGAACCACCACGATGGCTGTTTACCGTTTTAGCAGGGCAACCAAAATTGATATCAATGGCAGGTGCACCAAGCTCAGCAGCATAAGCAGCATTGTCTGCCATAAGTTGCGCTTCGCTGCCTAAAAGTTGCAAATGAATCGGTGTGCCACAGGTAGTTTTGGCCTCATGACGCAATTCTGGCACGTATTTGTAAAACACATGTGCTGGCAAAACGTGCTGAGTCACCCGAATAAACTCGCTCACCGACCAGTCATAGGGACGACCTAAATCTGCCGCAATTTGCGTGAGAATTTGTCGCATTAATGGATCGGTCAAGCCTTCCATTGGCGCAAGTAAGCGGACGGGGTTGGCAAATAACTGACGGATGGTGTTTTGACGTGCTTGAAGTTGCTGACTATTATTCATGCTTGTTGTTCACTACTAAAAGGTTGCTATAACGAAAGATAGAATGAAGCTCGAGATTGGCAGAGATGGAGGAAAATTAAGTCTTACCAAAAATCACTTTTTTACCTGTCTGCAATCCTGATATCAAGTCTTTAATATTATGAATGTCTAAGTTGGTCTGGGCACGCGTGCAAGCAACGTATAGTAAGCGCAACTCTTCAGGGCTTATTTTGACGGCATTAGTGGTGACATCATAATAAAAGTCATCGTCCAACTGTACTTTTCCCCATTCGAGCCCTTTGGCTTTGTGAGCAGTTGAGATGACATAGTCCGCATTTTCGATACTGGTCAAGCTATTGACCGCTTGACTCAATACGTTGGTACCATGATCGTCGACCAATTTCACCAGAGTTTTGAGATCGCTGCCTTCATTGGTTTCGGCGTATTCTTGCACATCGCCCCAATTATAAAAGTATGCCAGTTCAGGCACGCCATAAGCAGACTTACCATTTTTTAAGTTTTCGGCGGCCTGACAGAATTTGAGCATACGATCAGTGTCTGCTTGCAGCGCCACTCTATGACCGAGTTTAAGTCCAGTCAATAATTGCGACATCGCAGCGGCATTGGTACGGCATAGAATGGCATCTTTTTTACTGTGTACCATGCCTTTGTCAGTAGAGGATTGTTTATTAGGATTACCCTTAAGCGGCACATCTTCTTGCAATGCCTTCAACAATGTATTGGCAACTTCTGCAATTGGCTCGCCAAAGCGAAAAGACTGCGTCAATAAGGTTTGCGGCAGTGGCAATTTTTTCATAGCATTGACCGCACCACGCCACTCGTAAATCTGCTGATGCGCATCGCCTACATAGATGACCTGTCGCGGTTGCTGAGTCAAAATCCCCATCATCAATGGATCTGCATCTTGCGCTTCATCAAACAAAATAAAATCCGCTGGAATGCTAGGTTTAGACAATGCCCAAAGCTTCAGATAAATGTCATGTCCAATGCCAGCAGGATGACGTGCATCAATCGACTGTAACCAACGATGCTCTACGGCAGGGTAGAGCATCTCACGCAATTGCTCTGCATCTGACTCATCGAGCCAACTTGGAAACAATATATGTCTGGGTGCAGGGTAGCTGGCATGCGTACTACAAAAATTGCTCACGGCATCACTGACGAAGCGCGATAATCGAGCTGGCGTGAGCGTAATATATTTGTTTATGCCATCCATTTGCCGACGTACTTGGACAGGTTGCAAGCCCAAATCATCGCCGAGGCGTTTGGGTGAAAAGCGCGGCAAGGACAGTTTGGCCGTGATATCACGGGCGACATGACGATAGGCAAGCGAATGGAAGGTGCGACATTCCACATGCGGTGGAAACTTTGAACGAGCATCATTGGCAATCGTTTTGTTAAAGGCTAAATATAAACCGCGTCCGCGCAGGCGCTCACCGATTAATTTTAACGTCGTAGTTTTACCAGCACCCGCATAAGCCACCACTTTGAATGACTTGTGATCCATCGCCATATTGAGCGCATTTAATTGCTCGTCAGTGGGATCGCTCATATAAGCTGGCATAGATGCGGACATAACAAAGTTACCTAAAAGAATAAAACATGGTCAAAAATGATGGGGGTAAAAAAAGCCACTGCATAGACAATGGCTGATTAGTGATAATATAGTCAAAAGAGGTATCGACGATTACTTGAGGCTGAAGTAACCATATTAACAGATTAGCGCGTTGGCCTGTTTTGAATTAACTGGTAAGTTCATTCTTTGTGCGAGGCCGTATTAGCAGCTAAAGCAGCGCTAGGCTCTTCTTTGATTAAAATTTTGGCTAAAAACAAACCAAGCTCAAACAACAACCACATCGGAATGGCAAGCATCAGCATCGATACGCCATCGGGCGGTGTGACGACTGCTGCTACGGCAAAGCAGCCCACAATGATATAGCGGCGTTTGTCTTCTAGACTCTGAATGGAGACAATGCCAGTCAATATCAATAGCAAAGTGACGACTGGAATCTCAAAAGTTAAGCCAAATACCATAAACAGTTTGAGTGCAAAGCTTAGATAACTGTCGATATCTGTCATTGGTAGGACGTTTTGCGGGGCAAACATGATAAAGAACTTTAGAACCCCTTTGAGTACGATGAAGTAGGCAAACGCTACGCCAGAATAAAATAAGAATATAGAGGACAGTAGTACTGGAATCGCGATTTTCTTTTCTTTTTTATATAAGCCTGGTGCGACAAACGACCAAATTTGATACAGAATATAAGGCATGGCAAAGAACGCAGCGACAAAAACGGTCAGGCGTATCGGTGCCATAAAGTTGGAGGTGATGTCCGTCGCAATCATGGTCGAATTGGCGGGCAGTTGTGCAACCAGTGGGTCTGACAATAGGTTGTATAGCTCGCGTGAAAATCCGACTAGCGCCAAGAATATGACCAGTACAGCAACACATATCTTGATTAAGTGTCTACGTAACTCAATCAAATGCTCTGTGATAGGCATATCAGCCACAGCGCTTAACGCATCTGTAGACTCATTTTTATCCATTGCATCGGCGGTTGTTTCTTTATCTGAACTAGCGGCTTTTTCTTGGCGGCTTTTTTTGCGTTTGAATAATCCCATCAATCAGACTCCTGTTTATTGTCAGAAGTTTGCGTGCTTACAGGACTATTTAATAAAACATCGGCTTTATAATTCGGTAAGTAGGGAGGCATAGGCAGACGGCGAGCTTTGTCATAAGCACCAAGACGGAACCACATGTTTTCCCAAGGTTTGGTCGTGATGTTTTGAACCACTTGATGAGTACTATCCTGAGGTGCCCTGCCTGTGGAAGAGCCGTGTAAACTGTCGTCTGATTCTAATGGCTGCTTAGTATCTGCTAGTGTCGTATCTTGCCCATAGGCGTAATCGAATTCTTTAGGCGTGACTGACTGACTTTTTTGTTCACTACTATTTTGCTCACTATTATTTTCATTAGCCTTGCTATATGCACGTTTATCGACAGTATCATGTGTTGCATGAAATTGTTGGTTTTGAGAGTTTTCAAACTCTTTCATATTGCCACGCATTTCTGCTAGCTCGCGTTTCATATCCGACTCAGTCTGGCGAATTTTGGCCAGCTCTTTTTGCATTTGCTGCCGTGTTTCAGCCAAGTCTAATTCAGCCTCTATTTCAGACTGTAAGGTAGAAACCGTGCGGCGAATTTTGGCATACCATTGCCCAGCCGTCCGTGCTGCCTGAGGCAGTTTTTCTGGACCCAGAACAATCAAGGCGATTATGCCAAAGAGGAGTAATTCGGAAAACCCAATATCAAACATAATGGTTGAGTGTCACTATCTAGGAACTACAGGCTGGCGAAGTGCTATAGGCATTATACGTTGTGCTTATCGTCAGTTGGGGCTGCGTTGATATCGCTATTATTGACGTTGTCAGTAGCTGAGCGATCTGTGGTACGGGTATTGTTATCGTGATCAAGGACGGCGTGCTTTTTAGCATGCTCTGTATTTTCGTCTTTGACCGCTTCTTTGAAGCCCTTAACTGCGCCGCCCAAATCTTTGCCAGCATTTCTCAGTTTAGAGGTGCCAAATACGACGACCACCACAACCAATAGTATCAGCCAATGCGTAATAGAAAAACTGCCCATAAAGCTATCCTCATGTCTTGGTTTTCAGTCTGTATATGAATACTTTACATTTATAGCTTTGCGTTTATCACATAGCAATATAGTAAACAAAAAGTATCGACATATAATGCGACGTTAAAAGAGCTATATTATAACCTGCAGTTGTGACAAAAGGGTGAAATCGCAAAATAATCAAACACAGTAGCTGATTATTTTACGATTTCACAAGGCTGTCTTCATTAGACTGATTTTACAATATCACAAGTTATCGTGACGCCTTTTCATCAATGCCTGAGAGTCCAAAGCGACGACCTAACTCGTTTAATACAGCGTCTGATTCAATATCGAACCATGCCAGTCCAACCAACGTATGAAACCAGACATCAGCCACTTCATAAATGAGCTCATGACGTGCCTCATCATATTGCGCTTTGTCTAGGCTTTCATCACAACTGGCAAAGTCTTTGGCAGCGATGATGCTTTCGGTACTTTCTTCACCGACTTTTTCTAATATTTTATTCAACCCTTTGGCGTATAGGCTTGCCACATAAGAGCTATCAGCATCTGCTTGCTTACGTTCGGCCAATACATTATCAAGCTGCTGCAAAATAGAGGCGTTCTCTGTTTGATTAGACTCAGCGTTAGTGTCATCTTTAGCAGTGGTGTTATTGGGTTGCAGATTGGTTTGTAGACTGCTATCCGCCGTCTCAGTTGATGCATAAATATCCGCAGGGTCTTTTAGTACTTTATCAACGGTTTCCCACTCAGGCGTTTGTCCAGATAAATCTAAACGCTGATAAAAACAAGACTCTCGGCCAGTGTGGCAAGCAATGCCGCCAGCTTGGGTGACATTGAGTACAATCACATCTGCATCACAGTCCAAACGAATATCGTGGACGGTTTGAGTATGACCTGACGACTCGCCTTTATGCCATAATTTGGCACGTGAGCGCGAAAAATAAACCGCCGTCTGCGTTTGTGCAGTCAACTGTAAGGCTTCCGCATTCATCCATGCCATCATCAAAATACGCCCAGACTTATGGTCTTGAGCAATTGCAGGAATCAAACCATCATCATTAAATTTTATGGCAGCCAGCCAAGCAGGTAAAGTCATAATATATCTGTCATCTTATAAGTATGAAGTAAGGAATGGTCAATGCATCAAGCGTGCTCACTCTCTTGATATGGTGAGCGAAGAAGCTGCTTAAGCAAAGACAGTATTTTAAGAAAAACAATGTTAAAGATTAACTAAGTGTGGGTATAGCGCTTCTTTTAAAGTGTTATTGAGCGCAGTCACTTTATTTAGCCGGAAGTCGTAACTGAGAAAATGCAGCCGTGCTTTAGCCACTGTTTCACCCGTATGCATCCGAGTGGCTTTTATAACCATATTGCCGCCGTTATCATACAACGGCTCAACGCCTATCTCAAACAGGAGTTGGTCACGCAATCGTACACGACTATCAATGTTTAACTGTAACTCATCAATAATTAAGCCTTGATAGTCGGCATTGATCTCTTTAATTCCTTTGGAGTATAAGAATCGCGCGCGCGCTTCAGTTACCAAGGCTGTCAATGACTCGAGTGTCAGATGCTGGCCTATATCAACCTCAGTATGACGTACACGCATGACTGTTTCAAAGACAAATAAATCGTTATCAAAGTCCAACTCTTTTCTTGGCACATTATTTCCTAGTTTGACGGCAGGTGATGAGTTCTGCTGAGCTTGATATAGATTGGTAACATCGTAACGATGCCGACCGTATGATATACGGCTAATAAGTGTGATAAGCAGTTTTGTATTATTAGCGCCTAAACTATACCAATACTCACTCTCTACTTAAGCACAGCTTAAGCTGACATTCAATCTATTTGCAGAGGATTTTCCTGTTTTATTGGTGTTTTTATGAGAAAGGCTAGCAGTCGGTTCATACTCGTTATCTACTATGATGGTTTACTGGGGCAAGATTAAAACTTTCCTTGGCAAAACAGCGTGCTATCTGCTAAAATACGGCCTCCCACCTCGAGGCAAATAGAGGTTTAGTGGTTGTTTTTAAAGCCACTATTCGTTATGTACTATTTGACGACCAGGTTCTATCAAAGACAAAGAGGCAAATCATCATGAAAGTTAAGATGAAAACCAGAAGCGGTGCAGCTAAACGCTTCAAAAAAACAGCAAACGGCTTCAAGCGTAAGCAAGCAAATAAAAGCCATATCTTGACCAAGAAATCAGCTAAGCGTATTCGCCAGTTGCGCGGTCTTAAGATGGTGGACAAGTCTGACGAAGCAGCAGTTCGTCGTATGTGCCCATACATCTAATAGCCTATCGTCATATACATTTAATCAAGCGCTATTCAATTAATAGCCACTTAATTAAAAATATTTGACCTTGCAATCTGATAACGATGTCTACTATTCGATGACATCGTGATTCGTTTAATAATGATTAAAAATATCTTGGAGTAATTTATGGCCCGTGTAAAACGTGGTGTACAGGCGAATCGTCGTCACAAAAAAATCCTAAAACGCGCAAAAGGCTACTACGGTGCCCGTTCACGTGTTTACCGTGTAGCGGTACAAGCAGTGACCAAAGCTGGTCAATATGCTTATCGTGACCGTCGCAACAAAAAACGTACTTTCCGTCGTCTTTGGATTGCACGTATCAATGCTGGTGCACGCTTAAACGGTTTGAGCTATAGCCGCTTTATCAATGGCATGAAAAAAGCTAACATCGCAATCGATCGTCGCGTACTTGCTGACATCGCTATGCATGATGCAGCTACTTTCACTGCATTGGTTGAAAAAGCAAAAGCGGAACTAGCATAAATATTAGCCTATTTAAATGAATAGAACTAATATTGATTAATAGTACGATATTAATAAAAGCTACCGCTGGTCGGTGGCTTTTTTTATATTAAAATATTTTAGAGCTGACTTTGTTTGCACTATCCGAATTCAGAAAAATTTCGTTTGATGTGCAATTAAATTTTTCGTTGTCTAAATATTCAAGCCATTCATATTATTAGCCTTTATTTTAAAATGAATGGGTAAATGGTTTGCAATATTTGGTCAAACCCCTACAATTACCAATCACTATTATTAATAGTCCGTTTAAATCAGGAATAATGCGTCTTATGACTACCCCTGCTGCTATCAACGATTTGTCGGCGCTACCGACCTTATCCTCAGAGCTCAGTGAGCTGAATGAAGCTCAACTGACTGAGTTTGCTAGTGCCGCTGAAGCATTGGTTTTACAGATTACTGATGCGCGTGAGTTGCAAGATTTGCGTGTGCAATTGACAGGTAAAAAGAGCCCATTAACTGGCTGGTCAAAGCAAATGGGTAAACTCAGTGCTGATGACAAAAAAACCTACGGTGGCTGGTTACATCAAGTCCGTAGCCGTATTCAGCAAGCATTGACTGACCAGCAACAACAGTTGGAAGTGGCCGCATTAAATGCCAAGCTTGAAGCAGAAAGTATCGATATTACGTTGCCTGCTCGTGGTGGTCAAAAAGGTCATTTGCATCCAGTAACGATGATTACTCAGCGCATGCAGCAGTATTTTATTCAAGCAGGCTTCAATGTCGCGACTGGCCCTGAAGTTGAGAGTGATTATTATAATTTTGAAGCACTCAATATCCCGTCGCACCATCCAGCACGTGCGATGCATGATACATTCTATTTTGATGCGCATTACTTACTGCGTACGCATACCAGTCCTGTGCAGATTCGCACGATGGAAAAGAACGAACCACCCATTCGCATTATTTGCCCAGGTCGCGTCTATCGCAATGATTCAGATCAAACCCACTCGCCGATGTTTCATCAGTTAGAAGGGCTTATGGTTACTGAGTCGAGCACCTTTGCTGAGCTAAAAGGCTTGATTAGCGAGTTTTTAGAAGCATTCTTTGCCAAAGAACTGACCGTTCGTTTCCGCCCATCATTTTTCCCGTTTACTGAGCCTTCTGCTGAAGTAGATATCTTAGATGACAATGGCAAGTGGCTTGAGGTCATGGGCTGCGGTATGGTACATCCACAAGTACTAACCAACTGCGGCATTGATGCTGAAAAGTATACTGGCTTTGCATTTGGCATGGGTATCGAGCGCTTTGCGATGCTGTATTACGGTATTGACGATTTACGTCTGTTTTTCCAAAATGACGTGCGCTTCTTAAAGCAATTTGGCTAGAGTTTTCCTTATGCCTATATAGTCAGTTCAAGATAATTTAGATTCAAGGAAGGTGAGTGAAAGTGCTACAAATTGTAGACTGAGCGAGCCTGACGCTGTATCTAGTTTATATAGGATTTACTATAGCAAGTTAATTCGCCAAGCTTTACTCCAACACTTTATTATAAAATTCTGATCCGAGATATTTATGAAAATTAGCGAACAGTGGCTACGTCAATGGGTGAACCCCACGAATACCAGCGAACAGTTGGCCGAACAGTTAACCATGGCAGGGCTAGAGATTGATGATCGTTATGCGGTTGCTCGTGCTTTTAGTGGTGTGGTCATCGGAGAAGTCGTCAGCGTTGAGCAACATCCAGACGCTGATAAACTGCGAGTCACGCAGGTAAATATCGGTGAAGCTGAGCTGCTACAAATTGTATGCGGCGCACCTAATGTCACCGTTGGTATGAAAGCACCTGTTGCCACCGTTGGGGCAGTACTCCCAAGCGATGACAAGAAAGGCTTTAAAATTAAAAACGGTAACCTACGCGGCGTGGCTTCTAACGGTATGCTTTGTGGTGCTTCCGAAATTGATTTAACAGATAGCATAGACGGCTTGCTTGAATTACCTGCAGATGCGCCGATTGGTACAGATATCCGTGAGTATCTAGGCTTAGACAATCAAATACTAGATATCTCTATCACGCCAAACCGTGGTGATTGCTTTAGTGTACGTGGTATTGCACGCGAAATATCAGTCATCAACGACTTACCAATGCAAATGCCAACCATCGCTGAAAACATCACCATTACTGAAAATGCTGCAACGCCAAGCGTTACAGTAAATGCAGTTGAAGCATGTCCACGCTACTTATTACAATCGATTAGCAATATTGATCGTAGTATTGAGACACCAAAGTGGATGCAAGATGCCCTCGTTCAATCAGGACTACGCTCACACAACTTCTTGGTTGATGTGACCAACTATGTATTGATGGAATTGGGTCAGCCGCTACATGCTTTTGATGCAGATACCATCGTTGGTGATATCGTTGTGCGTTTGGCAGAGCCTGCTGAAACCATTACTTTGCTCAATGAGCAAACCATTAGTCTAACGGGTGATGAGCTCGTGATTGCCGATGATAAAGGCGCATTGGCACTTGCTGGTATTATGGGTGGCCAGCGTAGTAGCGTTACGGATAGCACGACCAATATCGTTGTAGAAAGTGCTTTCTTTGGTCAGCTTGCTATCGCTGCTCGTGCACGCCGCTTTGGTTTACATACTGATGCGTCGCAACGTTTTGAGCGTGGAGTAGATTTTGAGTTACCAGAGCTCGCATTGGCACGCGCTTGTGATTTGATTATTAGCGTCACTGGCGGTCAAGCAGGCCCTATCGTAAAAGCTGAGAGTAGTGAGCATTTACCAGCACGTGCGCCAATTACTTTGCCAATCGCGAAAGTACGTGATGTTATCGGGATTGATATTGAGCCAACAGAGATGGTACGTATATTGACTCAATTAGGGTTCGAAGTTGAGCAACAGGCAGATGCTTTAGTCTGTAAGCCTCCATCTTATCGTTTTGATATGAGTATCAAAGAGGATCTTATCGAAGAGATTGCCCGTATTTATGGTTATGACAATATCCCAAGCGTCCTGCCACATTTGCAAGTCAGCATGGATTATGATGATACCGCAGACTTGACTCATGAGATGAAGCTGGCGTTGGTTGATACCGGTTATATGGAAGCTATTAGCTTTAGCTTTAGTGATGCAAAAATAGAAGCATTACTTGATGATGAAGCACTAGGAGAGGTATTAGCACTTGCCAATCCTATCTCTAGTGATTTAGCCGTTATGCGCCGCACCTTACTGTCAAGTTTATTACCATGTGTGCAATATAACTTGAACCGTCAGCAACCACGCGTACGTTTCTTTGAAACAGGCCTTAGCTTTGTCGGCCAGAGTATCAGCGAATTAGTACAGACCCCAAGTATTGCTTTGGTCGCAGTCGGTAATGTGTGGGATGAGCAAGCCTATCAAAATCGTGCTTTAGACTTTTATGACCTCAAACATGATATCGAGCAGTTATTACCTGCGCAAATAGAGGGTGCTCGTATCCGTTATGAGCGCAGTGGACTAAACTTTTTGCATCCTGGTCAAAGCGCTAAATTATATATCGATGATCAGTACGTTGGTTGGCTTGGTCAATTGCATCCTAATACCGCAAAACAGTTAGACCTACCAGCTACTTGGGTTGCGCAGTTGTCACTTGCACCATTACTGACAGTCGCTCGTGAGCAGCATGCCATCAACACACCTAGCAAGTTCCCACAAGTACGCCGCGATATTGCCATTCTAGTCGATAGCGATATTAGTTTGCAGACACTAGAAACCACGATTCGTGCTGCTGCAGGTGAGCTATTGAGGGATCTGTGGTTATTTGATGTTTATCAAGGCGATAAAGTACCGGAAGGTCAGCGCTCACTGGCATTTGCACTAGTATGGCAAGACAGCAGCCAGACTTTGTCTGATGACGTGATAAAAACGTCTACTGATAAGGTTGTGCAAGCGCTAACAGAACAGCATTCTGCGCAGTTACGCGATAGCTAGTATTTAATATAGACAGTAAGCAATGCTCTGTAGCTTTTCTACTTATAAGGCTACGGGGCATTGCTATTAATAGAAAGCCTTAAAATACGTTAAGTAGTTATTAATAAAGGACTTTCATGCGCTTTTTATTAAAAAAACGTCCAAAAACCTTTATAATAGCTAACATTAACCCTCATACCGCTAAACCATGATATTCGACATCACGACATAGCATAGGAGTTGTACTGTGAGCACCTTAACCAAATCTGACATGATCGAGCATTTGATGAGTCACCTTAACCTAACACGCCAAGAAGGTCGCTGTTTGGTTGAGAACTTTTTTGATGAGTTGTCAGAGAGTTTGATTGATGGCAAAGAGGTCAAGCTTTCAGGCTTTGGCAATTTTGAGCTTAAAGATAAAAACAGCCGACCAGGCCGTAATCCAAAAACAGGGGAGCCCGTTGCGGTATCAGCACGCCGTGTGGTTACCTTTAAAACAGGACAGAAATTTCGCCAACAGGTTGATGAACGCCTATTTGATGCCTAATCTAGATGTTTGTATTGATGATGACGGCTTAAGTTTTGATATTTAGGTCGTCGATTGATACTCGTTATATAGTCTAGGTATGTAAGCTATAAGCTAAACATGTTGATGTGCTTAAACTATATATGAGTAGCAATATCAGTGAACATTACAGTATTAGCTTTTTATACATCATAAATAACAGGCACAAAAAAAGAGAGCTAATGCTCTCTTTTTTTTACTACAGTATATTCATCGTATAAACGATAAAATTACTGAGCTGGTTCTTCAACAACAACTTCGTCAGCAGCGTCAACAGCTGGAGTTTCGCTAGCTACATCCATGCTAGTAGTTGCTTCGCCGTCTACAGGAACTTCAGCGTCCATTTCGTCAGTAGCAGTTGCAGCTTGAGCATCAGCGATGTCAGCTTCAGCGCCAGCAACAGCAGCGTCAGCATCAGCAGTTACTTCGCCTTCAGCAGCAGCTTCGTCTAATTCTGCAGAAGCGTCTTGCACTTCTTCTGATGCGTCAGATAAATCTTCAGCAGCGTTTTCTTTGCTGCTGTCACAGGCAGTTAGGCCCATAGTTGCAGTCATGATACCAGCTAGAGCAAGTAATTTAAGTTTCATAGTGTTTTCTCCGGAAAAATGAAATGATCAATAGCAGCAACATGGGTTGAAATCCGAGATTTCTCAGTATTCAACGACTTCCAGTTACAGCTACTCAGCTTGCACGCATTCTATATGTTTTCTATCTAAATGGAAATAGTCCGTACAATTAAGTAACAATAAAATTGTAAGTTTAATTTTACTTCGTATATTGATTATAATTTTTAACACCCTGTTGGATATCAAAAAAATGTAATCAATGACATCAGATTGTTTTTAAAGAAGTTTTTTGGATATTAACTTCTAAATTTACTTGCAATAATTTACTGCTTTCACGATGATTAATCAGTAAATAAATGTAACGTTTGATGTAATGTGAGTAAATTAAAGAGGTGTTATCTATCGAAAGGCCTATTCAGGCTATTATTTTTAATATAATAGGCTAAAGCACCAAGATAAAAAGCAGTATTGGCCGTAACATTATATGAATAACTATCAATACGAGCAGCAGTACCTATCGTATGTTTGAGGAATAAAATTATGAAATGGCAAGGTCGACGTGGTAGTTCAAACGTACGCACCAGTAGTGGTGGCGGTGGAAAGATGGTTGGCGGTGGTATCGGCGGTATTATCATTGCTGGTATCTTATGGCTAGTATTTGGGGTAAACCCCATGACGGCTTTGCAGACAGGTCAAGCTGTTACTGGCGGTGGAAGTAGTGAAACCTCTACTGAAATTGCAACCAGTACGGATCGGGATACACAGTTTGTAAAAGTAGTACTGGCTGACACAGAAGAAGTGTGGCATCAAATATTCAATGAAGCAGGTAGTACCTATAAAGAGCCTTCATTGATTTTGTTTAATGGTCAAGTGAGCTCAGCATGCGGTAGCGCTAGCTCTGCGACAGGTCCGTTTTATTGCCCAGCAGATCAGACTGTTTATTTAGATAAATCATTTTTTGTAGAAATGAGTCAAAATCTGGGTATCACAGGTGATAAGCAAGGCTCTAGCGACGAAGGTAACGAAGGTAACGAAGGTAAAGCGGGTGATTTTGCTCAAGCCTATGTCATTGCGCATGAGGTTGGTCACCATGTGCAGACGTTGCTAGGTATTAGTCAGCAAGTCAACGAAGCCAGCCGTCAAGTCACGCGCGCAGAAGCCAATAAGTTGTCAGTGCTACAAGAGTTGCAGGCAGATTGTTTCGCAGGTGTTTGGGCGCAGCGTAATCAAGAGCGTGTACAGTTTTTGGAAGCGGGCGATATCGATGAAGCCATCAATGCAGCCAGTCAAATCGGTGATGATCGTTTAGCGAAGGCCAGTGGCGGAGCAGTTGTACCTGATAACTTTACTCATGGTACCAGTCAGCAGCGCGTGCAATGGTTTACTCGTGGTTTAGAGAGTGGTAGCGTACAGTCTTGTGATACGTTTAGCGGAGCGCTATAAGTGTATTAGGTATCACTATAAGCGTATCGTAGATCACGATAAGCGGATTTACTTTCAACTTATGAGTTAGAAACAAAAAAGCCTGCAATCAATTGCAGGCTTTTTTGTTTCAGCTAAGATTCCATCAAGGTAATATTCAGCCTTGATAAGATCAATTAACGAGTTTGGTCAAGAATATAAGCACCAGCACCACCTACAGCAGCACCACCAAGTGCGCCACGAGCGATATCTTTGCTGTCGCCGTTACTTTTAAGAACAGCACCTGCAGCAGCGCCCACAGCAGCACCTTTAGCAGTGTTGCTCAAGCCACTGCTATATCCGTTAGTTGCACAGCCGCCCATGATAAGAGCAGAGCTAGTAAGGGCAGTCATCGCAATAGTTTTAGCAAATTTCATAATATCACCTGTTAAGTTATCAAGTTGGTTGATCATAATCAAAACACGATATTTGTATTGTCCAAGTATTTTGATGCTGATATAAAGTATCAAGATACTTGGGCAATAGTCTTAGAATAACCTATTGTGTTACCGCAAGACATATCGTGGTCTGTATTAATAAAGACTGCATTAAATGTATCAAAAATTGATACTGCTGTCGATTTGTGTAGCAGAGTATGCCTATACTAACCCAACTAATAATTTATGCGCGTAGTAAAAGCGCTATTCTTTGCAAATATCCTGTAAAGGATGTTTCTCCACTGTGTCCTTGACGGATATTTTTCAGGAAGTTATTGCACTTGTATAGATAGTAGGTCGGTTGAGATTATCGATTACAACTTTCAGTCCTAAAAATAGAAAAGACCGCTCGAAAGCGGTCTTTTTTGTTTAAGCTAAATGTGTGCTGATTATGCTAAAGCAACTCGGTGTGAGCATTAGTTCTGTGATTTGCGTTTCATTTGCTCAAAGAATTCGTCATTGGTCTTCGCTTCTTTTAAACGATCCAATAAGAATTCAGTGGCTTGTACGCCATCCATCGGCTGTAGCAATTTACGTAAAATCCAAACTTTACGCAGTTTATCTTCATCAAGTAGACGCTCTTCGCGACGAGTACCAGATTTTTTGATATTAATCGCAGGGAAGACACGTTTTTCAGCCAAATCACGCTCAAGCGTAATCTCTTGGTTACCTGTACCTTTGAATTCTTCAAAGATAACGCTGTCCATCTTACTACCAGTATCGATAAGGGCACTGGCAATAATCGTCAAGCTACCACCTTCTTCAACATTACGTGCAGCACCAAAGAAGCGTTTTGGACGCTCTAGCGCATTGGCATCCAAACCACCCGTCAATACTTTGCCAGATGAAGGGATAACGGTGTTGTAAGCACGAGCAAGACGGGTGATTGAGTCAAGTAAGATAACCACATCTTGCTTATGCTCGACCAAACGCTTGGCTTTTTCGATGACCATTTCAGCCACTTGAACATGGCGCTGTGGTGGCTCATCAAAAGTAGAGGCAACCACTTCGCCGCGTACCGTACGTACCATCTCAGTGACTTCTTCTGGGCGCTCATCGATCAATAGTACGATGAGATAACACTCAGGGTTGTTACGGGTAATCGACTGTGCGATGGTCTGTAGCAGCATCGTTTTACCAGCTTTTGGCGGTGCAACGATAATAGAGCGCTGACCTTTACCAATCGGTGCGATCAAGTCGATGATACGACCTGTCAAATCTTCGGTGGTACCATTACCAAGCTCAAGTTTTAGCTGTTCAGTTGGGAATAGGGGCGTCAAGTTCTCAAAGATAAGCTTATGACGTGAGCGATCTGGCGTGTCAAAGTTGATTTCGCCGACCTTTAGTAGCGCAAAATAACGCTCAGAATCTTTTGGTGGACGAATCGTACCAGCGATACTATCACCCGTCTTTAGGCTAAAGCGACGAATTTGGCTAGGGCTGACGTAGATATCATCAGGACCCGCTAAATAAGAGCCTTCTGATGAGCGTAAAAAGCCAAAACCATCAGGAAGAACCTCAAGTACGCCGTCACCATAAATGGCTTCACCGTTACGGGCATGGGTTTTGAGGATAGCAAAGATGATGTCTTGTTTACGGCTACGTGCCATATTATCAAGACCCATTTCTTTGGCGATAGCCAATAGCTCAGCGATTGATTTTTTCTTTAATTCAGTAAGATTCATAGATAGGTCATTAGCAAGTGATCAGATGAGAGATGCCATTAGCAGCACAAGTCACGACATTGATTAAAACAACGATAATATGGCGATAGAGGGTGCGTGCACAGAGCTAGGATTTATGTAGTTTGGGTGTTACGTGTCAGCTTATGTACGAATTGCAGTCGTTTGGTGCAAGGTAATAAGAAATAAATATAAAGAAGGCTACATAAGAGTCTGCGTCAAAAACTCAATATCAGTAATTGTGTTTAGTCATTTCGTTCAGCAATGGTGTTTATAACGACGATTGTGTTTTTGTTGATAAACACGAGGAGAATAGCGATAAGACACTTATGAAAACAATTAGTTTTCTGTTGTCAGCAGACTATACGGTCTTCACAATGGCATTGTCAATAAATTTTGCCAAAAAAGTCATATAATCGAGTCTTTTGCATAAAAAATAAGCAAAAAAGCCACTATCTTAGTCAGATAATGGCTTCTTCTATTACATTGCAGTTTTTAACATGTGCTTGGCTAGCACAAGCTTATAGATGTTTGTCTAGTACTTTTGCCAATTCAGCTTTTGGCTGTAGACCCATTACTGAATCAACTTTTTCGCCACCTTTGAATACAAATAGGGTTGGGATGTTGCGAATACCGAAACGGCTAGCCGCTTGTGGATTGCTATCAACATCTACCTTAACAATTTTGATTTTGCCTTGGTAGTCAGCGGCTAAATCTTCTAAAATAGGAGCGATGGCTTTACAAGGACCACACCAAGCGGCCCAAAAGTCTACCAATACTGGTACGTCTGACTCTAGTACGTCTTTATCAAAGTCGGCATCGGTGGTGTGGAAAATAAGATCTGACATAGTTTTCTCTCTTGTTTTATTATTTCTATCATCATGCATCACATTATATCTTGGTTAGATAGTAGCGTGATGAGTGACCAAAGAATCGTTTAGAAGTGGTGAAAATGTGCCATTATATTAACATGTTTGCTCAAACTTGACAGATGCAGGCTGGTTAAATTGTTTAACAATTGCCATTAGCACAATAAATCGACACACAATAATATAGATTATATTTTGCCTGCCAGTTAATTCTGCCATTTGTATTTTTGATTGAATGATTGCCACTATTTAACATGTCTGACGTATCTCCTTTATACTTGAAATCGCTATCAGTCTCACATTTCAGTCCATAAATAAGTCTGTTTTTTACCTTTACGCCCTAATATAAGTAGCCCATTTTTATGCTTTTTACTGATGAAGAAGTCAACGCTCTTAACGCTCAAGAGAACGCCCGTCCGCTTGAGTTTTTTCAAGCATTTGCACGAGATATTACTGTCTATGAAGACGATGATATTTGGATAGTAGATAAACCCGTAGGGTTATTAAGCGTCAATGGTAAAACGCTGAATGTGAGCTTGCTGGCAAGGCTTGAGCGTGTCAATCCAGCAGTCAAGTTGATTCATCGTCTGGATATGGATACCTCAGGTTTGCTCATTTTTGCAAAAAATGCGGCAGCACAAACCCATATCAGTAAGCAGTTTATTGAACGTTTGCCACAGAAAAAGTATCAAGCCCGTGTCTTTGGACAGTGGGAGAGTGTTGGCGCAACTGGCAAGATATCAGTGCCAGTACGCTACGAGCCTGCGACCAAACCGCGCCATATCGTCGACCACGACTGGCCAAAGCATGCGTTAACTATGTATGAAATATTGGCTCATGAAGAGTGTAATGGTCATGCAGTGACACGAGTGATGCTAAAGCCGGTTACCGGTCGTAGCCATCAGCTGCGCGTCCATATGGTGCATGTTGATCACGTGATGATTGGCGACCCTATTTATGCTGAAGGTGCTGCGTTAGAGATTGCTCCAAGGCTCAATTTGCATGCACAGCACCTGCGTCTAAAGCATCCCGTATTGGGTGCATGGATGGACTGGGAAAGCCCAAACCCTTTTTAACCAAACCCTTTAGATAAGTCATGCAAATTGGATAAGTCATGCAAAAACAAGGACGGTATTATGCTTGATATCATAGCAGCAAAGCAGGCGGCAAAGCAGGCAATGAAGAGACGCTTTCAATCTAAAAAGGCGCGCTTAGACACGCCAGTAGATTATGAAGTGCTTATCATCGGCGCAGGAATTGCTGGTATAGGTATGGCTTGCCGATTGCAGCAGCAAAAACACAAAGGGCTGTTTGGTCATAAAAGCCCAAATCAACGTAAACGTCAATCATCAAAACAGCAGCAGAAAAGCTCACAGCGGTTTGCGATATTAGAAAAACGTGCAGATTTGGGTGGTACATGGGATTTATTTACGTATCCCGGCATTCGCTCTGACTCTGATGCATTGACGTTTGGCTACAGTTTTAGGCCGTGGTTGAACCACAGGATTTTGGCAAAAGGTGGGGACATTAAGCGTTATATTGCTGATACGGCGCAGGAGTTTGGTATTACTGAGCATATTCGCTATCAGCATGAGGTGCAGCAGCTTTCTTGGTCAACTAGCAGCCAACGATGGACGGCTATGGTAAAAAACCACGTTAGCGGTGAAGTGTTTACTCTGACAGCCAAGTTCGTCGTCGGTGCCACTGGTTATTACGATTATGAGCAAGGTTATAAGCCTCATTTTGATCAAGAAGAAGCATTTGAAGGCCGGATAGTCCATCCGCAGCATTGGCATAATGTCGATTACCAAGACAAAAAGGTCGTCATTATCGGGAGTGGTGCGACGGCGATGACGTTGCTGCCAGCGTTAGTAGATGAAGAAGCTGAGCAATGCGCACAACATGTCACTATGCTACAGCGTTCACCAACTTATGTGGCGAGCGTGCCAGGCGATGATTATGCGCTTGATTGGCTCTCAGGCAAGTTTTCACCTTTATCAAAAGAGCAGGCTTATACGGTATTGCGTACCCGCAATGTACTCATACAACAAGGTACTTACCGAGCGGCTATAGTAGCCCCCAAATTTATGAAAGCGCTACTAAAGCGCGGCGTCAAAACAGAACTAAAAGGCAGCGATGTCGATGTGACGCATTTTGTACCCGATTATAATCCTTGGGACCAACGGATATGCGCAGTACCAGACAGTGATTTATTCAAAGCATTACAGGGTAAACGTGCAGCAGTAGTGACTGACCAAATAAACCATTTCACGAAGACAGGTATCATGCTCAACTCTGGCAAACATCTCGATGCAGATATCATCGTGACAGCGACAGGTCTAAAGATACAAATGCTGGGTGGTGCAAAAGTATATATCGATGGACAGGCAGTAGATATCGGTACACGCATGACTTATAAAGCGGTCATGGTTGAAAATGTGCCCAATATGGCAGTGCTGTTCGGCTACACCAACGCCTCATGGACATTAAAGATTGATTTGGCCTGTCAGTATGTGATGCGACTACTTGGCTATATGGATAAGCATGGTTATCAAGCAGTATTACCAACAGCGCAAAGTGAGCATGGCACCGCCCATAGCCAATCAGAGACTGTGATGGGCGCGCTATCCTCAGGATATGTCAATCGCGCTCAACACGAGCTACCCAAGCAAGGAGACATATATCCTTGGCGGGTTACAAATAACTATCTCAGCGACCGAATAGTGCTCAAATACCGTAAGATAAAAGATGATTGGCTACGATTCAGTCGTTAGATTTGATGAGTGGTTGTCTTTTAATGCGTATTGATAAAATCCGCGACTTGTTTGCTTAGCATCTGCCACAGCGTCTCTTGTGCGCTCTTACTGCCCCAAGCGTTATGCGGGCTAAAGATGACACGTGGATGGTTCTTTAAGCTCAATAGCGGATCGTTGTTAGCAATAGGTTCTTGTTCAAACACATCACTGGCATAACCAATGATTTGCTCGTTATTAATCGCATTGGTCAACGCTTGGCTATCGACGATACCACCACGAGCGACATTGACGATGAGCGGCTGTTTGGCCATTTTTGCTAAAGTATCTGCATTAATAAGGTGCTGAGTTTGTGCATTTAACGGGCAGTGTAAGCTTAGAACATCGGACTGAGCAAGTACGTCCTCAAACGCTGTATAGTCGTCATTGCGCGGCGCACGTCCTTGTTGCTCCGCCCATAATACATTCATACCAAAGGCACGCGCGATTTCGGTGACGCGTTTACCGATGGTGCCAACCCCAATAATACCTAGCGTCTTATCTTCCAAATCTATCAGCGGGATATCAAGCAGGCAAAAATCACCTTTCGCTTGCCACGTACCATCAGAGACTTTTTGATGGTAATGGATGCCTGCGCGCATTGCGTTTAGCATGAGCATGAACGTATGCTCGGGCACGCTTTTGACCGCATAACCAGCAACATTAAAAAGCGCAACATCGTGCTCATTGCAAGCATCTTGATCGACATTGTTCATGCCAGTGGCAGTCAGTTGAATGAGTTTAAGCTTGGGCAGCTTGCTTATTACTTCAGCGTTAATCTGCACCTTATTGGTAATGATAATATCGGCATTTTTACAGCGCTCTAAAATAACAGCCGTATCTTTTGGGGTGTCGTTATAAGTAACGTAGTCGCTGATGCCTGTTGGGGCAGGTAAGTCGATGCCCTCAGAAAAAGTACCTTTGTCTAAAAAAACCGCTTGCATGGTTATTCCTTATCGAATGGTTATTTTAAAGTTTGTTTTAATGATTATCGAGGTAATGTAGCATGTTGCCTTGGTCAATCAAAAGCGGTTGATTAAAAACATTGTAGTATTAAAGCGACGATCAGAAGCAGTAATCAAAAATAATGCGTGGAAAGTTGAAGCTGACCTACTGAGCGACTATGAGTCAAAAACTGCGAGGTCTCAGTTATCAATGAGCTGTCTGGTGCTTAACGTTTTTAATATGAGAGATAAAATGATAAAAAACCCTTACGCCACAATTGATGTAAGGGTTTTTTATAAGGGTTTGCCGTGTTTATTGGTTATAAATAATAGGCTATAGCGAAAAACGCTTGCGCAATTTTCCAATAAAACTACGTACCCGATTGCTTAAATCAATACGAATATCATTTTCAGGATCGTGCTCTACTTCGTGACGTTTGACCAAATCAGGGCTGGCTTTGAGATTGCTATGATGGCGGAACGCGCGGTTGACGCTAATCTCTAGCAGGCTGGCACGCATCGGTTTTGGTAAGCAGCGATATACCTGACCTTTGTTAATAAGATCAATCAATAAACTGGCATCTTGAAATTGTGTTTGTACTAACACCACTAGGTGCGGTGCATCTTGCTTTAAGGTGAAGATAATAGGAGCGATATTCTCACCGGCAACATTAATATCTGTGATACAAACACCGATATCATAGTTCGCAAGATAATCGTAGGCAGTTTCTAAACTGGTAGCATGTAGTACTTTGTAGCTGTTTGAAAACTGCTTACGAATTTGCTCAATCAGCTCGTCGTTCTCATCTATGACCAATAGTGTTTGCTTATTATCTGAGCTGTCGATTTGATCTGCATTTTCATCAGGGTTGTACGTCAAAGCAATTTCGGTGGCGCGGCCAACAACTGATTGAAGCTCTTCAGATTTACACGGTTTGGTCAGATAACGATAAATTTCGCCGTCGTTAATAGAGCCAATAATAGCGTTTAGATCGGCATACCCAGTAAGCAAAATACGCATGGTCGATGGTGAAACTTCTTTGACTTCTCGTAATATGTCAACACCAACACGCTCAGGCATACGCTGGTCGCTGACGGCCACATGCACGTGGTTATTTTTGATGTAATCAATATATTCGTTGGGGTCAGTGGTGATAAAAACATCATGACTTTTGCGAAAGAGCAGTTTCATTGAGCGCAAAATGCGTTTTTCATCATCGATAAACGCAATTTTTGGTTTAGGTTCAGTACTTAGAACAGACGGCTGTATATTGTCTTCAATCTCATTCATGTTCGTATCCTTACGATGAATAGTAGGGGCTAAATTATAGGTATTGTTCCTTTTATCAGTGCAGCTCGGTTATGCGCTGCACTGACAATATAATTAACGCTTCGCTTATGCTTACATATTTTGTTCTGTTAAATTATTATCGATGGGTAAGGTTAGGGTAAACACCGTGCCAACGCCTTCGGTTGAGGTGGCTTGAATCGCACCATTATGTTGTTCCATAATTTGTTGACTGATAGCCATGCCGAGGCCAGTACCTTCACCTGCTGCTTTTGTGGTAAAGAACGGCTCAAAGATTTGATCCAATACGGACTGGCTCATGCCTTTACCGTTATCGCTGACCTCAATATAAACGTTGATATCATCAGCGTAGGTACGCACTTCGATTTTGTCATCAGGATTGCCGTCCATTGCTTGCGAGGCATTGTTTAATAGGTTGACCAGCACCTGATTGATTTGTGATGGTGAGCATTTGATTTCAGGCGTTGGGCCAAAGTTGGTGACAATGTCTTGATGTCTAATAGAATTACCAGCGATTTTTAGCGAAGATTCTATACATTCGCGAACATCGATCGTTTTGACTTTTGACTCATCAAGACGTGCAAAATTACGCAAATTGAGTACCATCTCAGTAATTTGTTCTACTCCAAATAAGGAGTCTTTAATCAGCTCTTTGAGCTCATCTGATAGGTCATCTTCTTCGATTTCATCAGAGGCACGAACGATATCTGCCAATAATTTCTCGATTTCAGTGGTAGGCACTGCTTCATTAGTATTAAGTGACTTCAACCCTTGCACCAAAGTAATCAAATCTTCATATTGTGCTGTCAATTGCCCGATGATTTCGAGGTTGTTCTGCACATAGGATAAAGGTGTGTTTACTTCATGAGCAACGCCTGCGACCATCTGACCGAGCGTGGCCATTTTTTCAGAACGTATCAATTGCAATTGTGAGTTCTTTAGCTCTTTTAGGGTGTCTTGCAACTCAGCAGTGCGTTCTTCGACTTTTACCTCTAGCTGTTGATTGATATTGGCAAGCTTACCTTCATTGGACTGAATACGATGAAGTAGCTCGTTAATAGAGTGGTTAACTAGACCAATCTCATTACGTCCACCCGCAAATTTGACCTCGCTGAGCTTGTTGTATTGCTTGTCATCAATCAGTTTTTCAGCGAGCGAGATTTTGTCTGTGGTCTCTTTCAATGGTTTAAATGCCAAGAATGTCAGCATGAAATAGATCAGCACAACGGTGATAAGTAACGCTAACATGATTGATCTGATCAGGTTTTTGCTTAAGTTATCTGCAATGGCATTGACAGCAGAGTCGGGCTGTACCACGATGAGTTTCCAGTAGGTTTCAGGAATCTGGAAAACATACGCCTGACTACCATTATAATAGTTGTCATTGGTCAACTCGAAATTCTGTAATAGGCGACTGTCCATCGTACTTTGATGGTTTTCACTGGCATTCACATAAGCTGCATAATTGATAAGTTCAGAGCTACTAACAGCAGTTGATTCCGTTTTATTAAGTGTTGCAATGATTTGCTGGGCTTCTGGAGAGATTTTCGCCGCAACTTGTTTGATGATATCGCTATGCTGAGTATCTAAAAAATCTAAGATAGGTTGCCAAGCAGGGTCCGAATCAATCACTTGCTTAATATCAAGCGGTGTACCAGTGTCTTCATCGATATAGTTTAGGCTTTCGGGGTTGGATGAGGCGATGACCTTATTGCTATTATCAAGCAATAGAATATAGCCTGAACCTGAGCTTTCACTCAGGTTGACGATGTTTTCTTGTAATTGATTGAGTGTAAAGTTGACTGTGCTCACACCCCAAAACTGATTGTCACGATCGATGGCCACGCCGCAGCTCATGGCAAGCTCGCCTTTGGTCTGAGTTGGGCTCACATCAGCCCAAATACAACCGTCAGGATTGAGGGCTCTTACCTTATTAAACCAGTCTTGTTTATAGTAAGGATTAGCAGGATTTGGATCGGTTAGTATGGCTCGGTAATCACCATCTTGGCGTACCATCAAAAATGGATGAGTAGCTGCACCCTCACCAAGCGCACCAATATCAGGCCAAATGCCACCACTGCCTAGCAAGCTATAGTCTCGCTTATCAAAAGCATTGGCAGTACTGGCTTGCAAAATATTTTCTTGTAGTGGTAGTGTCTGGGCACTTTGCTGTAGCTGCAACGCACTACGCATCACGCGATTGACATCTGAGGAGATACTATTGACTGCCGTATTACCTCGTTGAGCCACTAGTTTTCCGGACTCAAGTCGGATTTTTTCATAACCTTCTTTTTCGACAATATAGACGACAACGGCAAGAACAACGGCAAAAGCAAGAAACAAAATAACGGTCACTTGGGTACTGACTTGGTTGAGCAAGCCAACTTTTTTGGAGGCACTCATAAATGTATTCATCCTTGAATTATATAAAGTACGAAAAATACCAACAGCAGTATTTTTGGGTAGAAAAAGAGCCGTGATTATTAAAGCGTGTCCTCAATCTGAATATCAAATGTCGAATGGGCTAAAAGAAAAGGTCAAGCGAATAGCTTTAAGGCTTAACTGTTATGTTTATCTAAAAGTTAAGTGTCTATAAAAGCAGTGATATTCGTACAGTTTTGAACAAAACTAGTTTTAGATATTAGGCCACTAGATATTTTTGTTAATAATAAATATGAATAATCAACGTAACAAAAAAGACATCTATTTTCATAAAGTAACAGTATAGAAACAATTTTATGATGTAAATGTTTTTTATATACTTGCGAGTCGTTATCTTATTGTTTTATATGACCAACTTATGCTTAGCATTGACATAATCTTGCATGAATCTGCTCTTGAAAAGTCAACTTAACGCACTCATCTACCCGCTAACGTTATATAATGGTCGGCTAAACTGCTGGCTTGATTAATGTTGTGGCACTTTGTTTATGTCTTTTTGACATTTTACGGTGTGAACAACCTTATTTAGCGGTTATTAGCCGCCATTGCTGTTTTCTAAGCTATCTATCTAATTTCTTACTACCTGAGTACAAAAGACATCGCCCTATGACTATCTCTATCGCTTCATTGCACAGTACTGAATTCGCCGTTGGTCAACGTTATTTATCTGATACGGAGTCTGAGCTTGGCTTGGGTGTGGTCATCGATGTTGACGACCGATGTGTGCATATCTTATTCCCGCAAAGCGAAGAGACGCGCGTCTATGCCAAAAACTCTGCGCCACTATCGCGCGTGGTGTTCAAAGCTGGTGACAGCATTTATGACCAAGACGGCAAATGCTATACGGTCAATGCTGTCGATGAAGTGATGGGTGTGCTCAAATATAGTGTCGATGAACACGAGCGCGGCATCATGGAAACTCGTCTCGCTGCCAACATCACGCTTGCCAAGCCGCTTGAGCGCCTGCTGGCTGGTCGTATCGAACGTGGTGATTGGTATGAGCTGCGTCAAGATATCTTGCGTATGCAATCAGCGCTGGCTGGTCATCCACTCAAAGGCCTGATGGGTGCGCGTGTCGATATCATTGAGCATCAACTCTATATCGCTCATGAAGTTGGTAAACGTATTGCACCGCGTGTCTTACTCGCTGACGAAGTTGGCCTAGGTAAAACCATCGAAGCTGGCTTGATTATTCATCAGCAGCTATTGACTGGCAAGGCTGAGCGCGTGCTCATTCTTGTTCCAGATAGTCTGCAATACCAATGGATGATTGAGCTACGCCGTCGTTTTAATCTAAACTTTGCTTTGTTTGACTTGGTACGTACGGCAGCGATTAAAGAGCACGATCCTGAACAAAATGTCTTTGCGACCGAGCAATGTATCATCGCTGGTATGGATCTATTGCTTGACCATCCTGACTTGTATGACCAAGCGATGGATGCAGGGTTTGATTTATTGGTCGTCGATGAGGCGCATCACCTGCATTGGGATGAGGCACAAGGCGGCAACGATAAATATGACTTGATTGCTGACTTTGCAGAAGAGACGGCAGGCGTCATGCTATTGACAGCAACACCTGAGCAGCTTGGTGCACAAAGTCACTTTGCGCGTTTGCGTTTGCTTGATCCAGATCGTTTTGATGATTTAGATGAGTTTATCGATGGTCAAGCCGCTTTTGCTGAGACGGCATCGGTCGCTGGTGTACTGATAGAAGATAAGCCATTGAGTGACGGGCAAATCGCTGCTTTGAGTAGCTTGCTTACGCTCGGTGCTGATGAGTTGGCAGGGATCAATGACGACGAAAAACTGCGCACTTATGCACTTAACGAGCTGCTAGATCGTCATGGTACTGGTCGTATCCTGTTCCGTAATACCCGTGAGAGTGTCAAAGGGTTTTATGGTCGTAGTAGCCAGCCTTATCCGCTGCCACTACCTGATGCATGGGTAAACAGCTATCAAACCACGGGTAAATTGCGTGAGCAGCTATGGGGCGAAGAAAATCAACCTGATGGTGGCTGGCTAGAAGATGATCCACGTGTGTCTTGGTTGGTTGATATTTTGCGCGGCGAGCTGAAACATCAAAAAGTACTGTTGATTGCCCGTAGTGGCGCGACGGTTGAAAGTTTAGAAGCGGTATTACGTCTGCATGCAGGCATTAAGACAGCTATCTTTACCGAGCAGATGACATTGCTTGAGCGTGACCAAGCAGCCGCATTCTTTGCAGACAGTGAAGGCGCACAGATACTACTATGCTCAGAGATTGGTTCAGAAGGCCGTAATTTCCAATTTGCGAGTCAGTTGATATTGTGGGATTTGCCTGCGAATCCAGATACGTTAGAGCAGCGTATTGGTCGTCTAGATCGTATCGGTCAGACACAACAAATCATGCTACATGTGCCTTATGTACAGGGCACGGCGCAAGAGCGTCTGTATCAGTGGTATAACGATGCGCTCAATATGTTCAATCAGATTTCACCGACAGCGCAGAGCGTGCAAGAGCAGTACATTCAAGATCTAAAGCCAATGCTTGAAGGTGCAGATACGGCCGAAAACAAGGTTACTCTACAAGGTGTTATCGCAGAAGCGCTACAGACACGATTGGGACTAGAAGCACAGCTACAAGCTGGTCGCGATCGTCTGCTAGAGTATAACTCGTGCCGTCCACGTGTCGCTGGGCGTATCGCTGACGCCATGCGTGACTTTGATAGTCACAACCTATTGCCACAATTCATTGAGCGTTTCTTTGCTTCGGCCAATATCGATCATAATATTCAGCGTGATGGCTCATGGGTTATCGCACCGATTGATAGCACTGAAATTAGTGACTATATCGATGGTTTGCCACTTGGTGACGAAGACGGCATGACGTTGACGTTTGAGCGTGATCAAGCGCTACAGCGTGAAGATATCGAATTCATTACTCATGAGCATCCATTGATGCGTGCTATCTATGAGCTGGCGAGTACCAGTACCTTTGGTAATACGACAGTTGCAATGCTCAAAAGTGCTGCCGTACCACAAGGCATGGTACTGCTAGAAGTGAATTTCCGTGTAGAAGCGATAGCGCCAAAGCTGTTGAATTTACCAGCGACATTGACCACGCAAAATATCCGTGTCTTTATCAGTGAGCAGGGCAGTGATTTGTCAGCACGTATCAGCGCTGAGATGATTATGCCGCACATTGAGCGTTTGGATAAAAACCGTGCACGCCAAGTGATTAAAGTACGTGGTGATGTGATTGAGCAGCGTTATTATGAAGCTGAGGACATTGCCCGTCAGCAGCTGGCTGAGATTGGTGAGCAAGCAAGCGCGCGCTTTAGCCAACAGTGGTCACGTGAAATCAAACGTCTACAACATCTCCAAACCATCAACCCTAACGTGCGCCCTGCAGAGATTGAGCGTTTAGAGCAACTAAAAGCGCAAGGCGAGCAAGCACTAAGCAACTTGTCATTAGTACCTGACTCTATCCGTGTGCTAGTAGCTGTGAAGCCATAAGTTTAAAATAAACATAAAGAACGAGGCGTTATAACGCGCCTCGTTTTACTGTTTAAGTTGAATAAACGAATGGATACTCGCGAGTGGCCTGTCAGTCGCTAGCCAAAGCCACTGATATTGGGTAAGATGTTTATCGCTTTCTATTTATAATAAATACTAGTGCTGCTATGGCCGTATTTTCGTTCTAAAATTTCTCTTGTTTACATTCAGCAAGTGATTTCATATTATTTTAACTTCAAGTACAAATACAAAGGACCTGTCGATATAGCCTATTGATATCGTGAGGTGCTGTGCGTTTTTGATGAAAATAAGGAAACATATTGTCATGCCCGATTATTTGCAACTGATTGATGAGTTACTGGCTACTGTGGCACTTATCGAAGTTACCCCCGATGTCTTCGAGGGTAAGAGCCATGACTATGTGGGCAGTCGTATTTTTGGTGGGCAAGTATTGGCACAAGCCATCATGGCGGCAGCGCATACGCTCGAACAAGACAAACCTTGTCACTCATTGCATGGGTATTTTTTGCGCGGCGGCGATATCAACCAACCAGTGATTTATCAGGTGCGTCGATTGCGCGATGGCCGTAGTCTGTCTGCACGTGAAGTGACCGCAATTCAGTACAAAGAAGTGCGTGGTAAGCCACCGGTTGAGCAAGTCATATTTTCGATGATTGCCTCGTTTTCACCAATGGAGGAGGGGCTTGAATATCAAGAAGACATGCCGGTCTATCCGCCACCAGAAGATCTGCTGACTGAGCAAGATTTAAAAGAAGAAAATGTGGGCAAAGTACCAGAAGCACTAAAATCAAGGTTTATGCGTCGCCGTCATGTGGAGATTAAACCGGTCAAACCACGTAACCCGATCAGCCCAGAACCCATGAAGCCCAAGCAGGCAAACTGGCTACGTATCCGCGAGTTGGGCAATCAACCGGTGGCGATTCAGCAAGCATTATTGGCGTTCTCGTCTGACTTTTACTTGGTTGGCACGGGACTCATGTCGCATGGCGTCAGCTTTATGACCAGTGGTCTACAAGCGGCCAGTATTGATCACTCAATGCATTTTCATCGCGATTTTGATTTGAACGAATGGATGCTGTACGACATGTGGAGTGACACGACATCCAATGCGAAAGGGCTAAACCACGGACAGTTTTGGCAAGATGGTAAGCTGGTTGCCACGGTGCAGCAAGAAGGCCTGATGCGTTTGCGTGTGCCAAAGTCTTAGGTTTCTAGGGCTTATCTTTATTCCCACGTATGTCAAGGTTGCTTAGTAGGCGCAAAAAAATAATAAATACTTGTTGAGATTATAATAGTGAAAAATATCTTTCTTATTAGAGACTTAGCGTATCGGACTTTTGGAAAAAATGCTTTTGAGCATGGTTTATTTTCTTTGCATGAACAGTCACTGCGTTTCGAGCTATCTGTAGAGGGCTCATTTGTGGAGTTGTTTAATCAAGCTCTTTCAAAAGGCATTGAGATTCTTGACAATGTATTTGGTAAAAAAAATGACTTGTATGCATGTGTCAGTTTTTATGGTGGAAAAGGGTTATTAGCCAACTTATCAATCTTCAAGCAATTGAAGAGCCTTGATATTGAGCTTAATAAATCATCATGTGAAATTTGGCAAGAGCAATATTCTCAAGAAGAAAACGATGACTTAGAGGAAAATTATTTTAGAACATTTATTATCTTTCCTATCGGACGAACGGAGATGTTGAGCTTATTATGGTCTGCTGTTTCTTCTGACTTTAATATCAGTCCAAAAGTGAGTGCTCATATTTATTTTTTTAGTTCTAAATTGCAGATTCTAGCCCACCCATATGATGACAGAGGAATGGATATCATCGGATCGAATCATGATTTAAAACAAATATTATTTGATAGTTTTAATAGTTATTTGCTTGACTATGACCGTGAAATTATGAATAAAAACTTCATGAAGTTTTAAACCAAATTTTCCTTTGGTAATTCTATAAAAAACTATCCATATAACTTTTTAAATTGTTCTAAAGAATTCAGAAGATAGGTAATCCATAGAAACTACTGAAGTAGCTCAATAATTTTTTCCATAGCACGAGGTAGTCCTAAACTGTCTTGCGCCGTTTGTTCAGTAAGCCATTTAAAGTCAATCTCGGCCGCTGCTAATTTCTCATTAAGCTCTAGTATTTGCGCGGCATCAACAGTGAGTTTTTGCGGGGTTAAATACCAATGAAAATGGGTCAGTGAGTGCTTAATAGGCGCGTCATCAAGCAATGACTTACTGACTGATTGTGCGGCTAGCTTATTCTTCGTCAACCATTCATTGATAATTTGCTCAGCCGTGGTAAATTCTGTCTCGTATACTTTTTCATGACTACGGACGTCACTTGGTATATTAGTTGGCTTATCATCGCTCGCTGGTTTTTTAGCATCAGTCTTACCAGTGGCTTTACTACTTGTCTTACCGTCAATTTTTTCTATAAACTGTAAGGGTAAGCTCCACAGTCCACCCCAAATACCATTATCAGGACGTTGTAGCCATAAAATGTCGTCATCAGTATTTTTAATTAATAGCGCATTACTAAACTTACTAGGCTTGGGCTGCTTTTTTGCTTTGACGGGATAATCTGTCTCGCGCCCTTGCGCATGTGCTAGGCAGTCTTCCTTGAGTGGACATAATAGGCAGGCAGGCTTGCTACGGGTGCATAATGTCGCGCCCATATCCATCATCGCTTGCGCAAATAGTCCTGAGTTCTCTGTAGGTGTCAGGCGCTCTGCCAATGCCCACAGCTCTTTAGTCGTAGCAGACTTGGTGATATCACCATCAATCGCTGCCCAACGCGTGATTACTCGTTTGACGTTGCCATCACAGATGACGCCATAATGATGCAATCCCATCGCCATAATGGCACCAGCGGTCGACGGCCCAACACCAGAGATAGCTTCCCATCCTGCTAGTGTCTGTGGAAACTCGCCCGTTTCTTCGATGACTTCAACCAACTGCTTGGCACCTTTATGCAAATTACGCGCGCGCGCATAGTAGCCAAGCCCTGCCCAATGCTCTGCTACGGTATCCCACTCTGCTGTGGCCAAATCCTGCACGGTCGGAAATGATTCCATAAATCGCGCAAAGTAGGGCAGAACAGTGGTTACTTGTGTTTGCTGGAGCATGACTTCTGATAACCATACGATATAAGGGTTGGGCGTATCAGTCTGGTGCTGTTGCCAAGGCAGATCATGGCGACCATTTTCGGCAAACCAATCGAGTAGGCGTGGGGCGAAGGAGTTTAGGGAAGAGGTGGAGTGGCTAAAGTTGGTATCAGAAGGTGTAGAGTTGGCAGTTAGCTGGGTCATAGGCTCTTATATTTGGTTTTTTAAAGGTATCCAATTATAGCTGATATACGTATTTGCTACGACCCAACTTTGACGTGATATTATTGAACAATATAATAAAAATAACTACTTAACAATATCAAAAAGTAAGAGGTTATTGATTGTATGGTCTATATATTCATAAATGTAAGAATTATTATCTTTAAATTTCATTAAATAATTTGTTTCTGCACCAAACTTATAAATAGCTAGGAATTCACCTAGTCTCTGAGTAGCACGTTGGCGATCAAAGTAGTTTGTAGGTAAGAATAAACACTCTTGACCAAAGTATTTATTAAAAATAATAGAAATTATATCCTTTAACTCCAAGTCCTCTACGGAGTATTCATACTCTGAGACAGTGGACTGAGATGCATTAGTAAAGCGTAAAAAATTAACGTCATCGATTTCTTTATTATTTATCTCCTGAAATATTCCTTCATCCATCATATAAACAAATGATAGGAAGACCATCAAAATCTGCTCAACAATCGGTGACTTACTTTGCTCTTCATTTTCAAAAATGGTTAGCGTTTCTATACAACGAACAGTCTGTTCAATTTTACGAAGTGATAACTTTCCCACATCAAGAAAGGTTGGAATCTCGTAGATAAATTCGTTGTCTTTAAATTCTTGTCGGATGACTTTGCTGGCTTGTACTACCGTTCTAAAGTAAGTGACATTATTTTCGACTGATCTACCCTCAGTATCTTTGGCAGCAGTTGGTAAATTGATCTGATACTTAAAGAATTTATATAGATAGTCGTGGGAGTTGGTTTCGCTGCCATAACTGTGTTTGATAGTAGCTTTTAACTGCTCAGCATTTGTAATCAAAATGATCTGTACATTTTCAACGTCAAAAACGTGTTTAATAGTCTCTAACATCATTACTGCAAAATCTGGACGGCAGCGGTCTAACTCGTCAATCAGTAAAATAACAGGATTGTCTGTTGCAACATTATTCAATGCATTTTTTAGGGTGTTTAGGCTTCTGTCAGCCTCAGCTTGGTCTTCAATAAGAGATTCTAAAGAAAGGTCTATTAACTCTTTTGAACCTTCTTCTATGGTTTCCATACCCTTAGAAAACTCTGTAGGTATATCTGCAGCATAGCGCCCAAAAGCAAAGCCTAATCCTGCCTTCAAACCAACACCACCGACTAAGCGTAAATAAGGAACAGCATTTTTTATCAGTCTTTTTCGCTGATAACTTTTTTTAGGGTAAAAACTTACAATCTCTGAAATTAAAGTCAGTAACGGCTCGTTAGTGTGGTCAGCTTGAAAGGCGTTCACGTAGCCAACTTTATAATTATTGGGATTAACGTCTTCAATGAGGTTTTTGAGTTTGAAGCAAAACTCTGTTTTACCTGTACCCCATTTACCGTCGATGATAAGTGGTGAGACATCAATATCTGAATCTAATAACTTAATGATTTTTTCAGCGATAGGCTTACGTGTGAACTCATCTCTACTAGAAAAAGTTAACTCTTTCATTACGCTGTAATCTGTCATTAAGCACTCTCTATATTTATAATTTTGATATACGATACTGATGTTATACAGATAATACAGACATAAAAAAAGCCCATAAGGGCTTTTTTATAGGTAGTAGCTTTTTGAATGAGCTTTTAAACCAAACCTACTTCCGATTCTTCCGCGTCTTCAAACGACGTAAACGCTTTTCTTCTTCTTTGGCCTTCTTTTTCTCTTCAGCTGCAATGCGTTGTTTAGCGACCACAATTTCTTCAGCTTCCGTCATGGCTGGAGTCTCAAGCGTAATACGTCCAAGTTTCGCACTACGTAGCTCGTTAACTAGAATCTCAGACATGCGGTACGTATCGACTTGATTGCCCGAACGTACACAGCCGCGATTGCGTCCAGCGACTTCAAAAAACTGCCAATCGGTCTTTGGTAGTTCTTCAATTTTATAACGGGTTTTTAGCAGCTCAGGATAAGCATGCATTAGGTACTCAGCGGTGTAACTGGCCACATCAGCGAAGTCAAAAGCCGTATCACGAATACCACCAGTCGCTGCCAGACGATAGCCAGAGTTCTCGTTCTCAACTTTTGGCCACAGCATGCCAGGCGTGTCATAGAGCATGATGTCATCGTCTAGCTTGATTAGCTGCTGCGATTTGGTCACGGCGGGTTCATCACCGGTTCTGGCCACAGCGCGCCCTGCTAAGGTATTAATCAACGTTGATTTACCAACGTTTGGAATGCCCATAATCATGGCTTTGATTTGACGACCCGTACCGACTTTATTCGGAACGAGTTGTTTGCAGATGGCGATGATGCGTTTTACGTCGTTGGCCTTTTCAGTATCACAAGCAATGGCTCTTACACCGCTCTGCTGCTCAAGATAATCCATCCATATTTGGGTCAACTCTGGATCAGCAAGATCAGCTTTGTTCAGGATTTTGATGACAGGTTTTTCGCCGCGTAGTGCCGCGACCATTGGGTTTTCACTACTATAAGGGATACGCGCATCGATGACCTCGATGACCAAATCCATCTGTGGCATGATTTCTTTGATTTCGTTACGGGCTTTGTTCATATGCCCAGGGAACCACTGAATACTTGCTCTCTTATCCATCTGCTTTCATAACCTTTTATAAAAAATGCTAAAAGTAAAACAATCAACGTTTACTTTCTAATGGTGCTCAGTTTACTACAGAACCACATTGCTCACGCCACAATTTCACTTAACCATCATGTGAGATTGTGATCAGGTTATGGTTACGTCTTGTCCGTGATCTCATCTTGTGTGGGTGGTAGTGGTGCCAAATAACCAATGAGCAGAATCAAACTACCCGCGCCAAGGAAGGATATCACCCGCCAAATCGCTTCAGTCTGTGACAAATCGACTAAGACCAGTTTGAGGACGACGACACCCAATAGCCCAATACCCATAAACCACAGCGCACGCTGCCAGTAGCGGCTAGCGATGATAGTGGCGACCAAGGCAAGGAGCGTCCACAACATGGTCAGTCCAGTCTGCACTTGCTCGCTTTGCCAAGCACCTGCATACCATAATGGTGTGTCAATAAAGGCATGAAGCGTTCTGATGAGGATGCTAGATATCAGCCAAAAGCCAACAAGTCCTAAAATAATCAGCAAATTATGAGCGGTAAATACTTTCTGAATATTCTTTTGGATGACTGCGTTTTCTTGGTTTGACTGCTCGTTATGATATTGCTTATTCAGATAATAAATGCTAAAACCAACGAGTAGCGCTAGCCCTGAGGTAACATCATATAGGTTCAACAATGGAAAATAGGACATGCCCCAAATCACACCATCATAAGACCAATTGGTAATAATGACCCAACTTAATGTAATGGGCGCAATGATGGCGGTGCAGCTCAATAATGCCTGTTGCCAATCAAACCAGTACAGTAATCCATGCGTTGAGGTCTCACTGATTGATGGGGCTGTCTGATAATAGTTGCCATAACGATAACCACACCACAGTCCTGCTAGTATTAAAATGGTTGGAGTTAAAATAGCCATCACGCCAGCAGAGGCGGGCAGACCATAATGTGCCGCCGCCGCGATGACTAAAATACCAGCGCCGAGCCAACTCGCACCATCATAGCGCGATAGACTGGCATCGTCGTGCCAGACCTTTAACCACAGTTGTCCAATAGTGAGCCAACCAATGAGTAAACTGGCAAATACCAGCCATTCTGCTGATGACCATGATAGATTCAGCTCAAACTTCTGTGGTAGTTGCAGTACGAGCATCAGATAAAATAGGAGTAGCAATCCATGACTCAGCTGTTTGGCTTCTACCCATGGCTGATAGCGGTTGATACTCCAATAGATAGCAAGACTGACCAGTGCAGCCAATGCAATCGTCATCGTATCGGGCTGCCAAACCTCAAACCAATGATTTAAATCAAGTACTAAGACTTGTAGCATCCATACCACAGCCGTCAAGGTCAGACACCATATCAATCTAGGACTGCGCCAAACGAGGCCAAACACTTTGCTTTGGCTATTGACTGAAGTCAGCCACTGCTGCGCGGCTTGGTCACTGATACCCAATGCACTGGCGTATGTCGTGATTGAGTCTGATGTGGTGTTTTTTTCTTTAGCATGTGCTAAATGACTGTCTGAGTTTGCACTTAATTCGACATCCAAGCGGTCGTTTAACATGGCTGGCGAGTTGCTAGCGCGCAAGATGAATACGGTGGCTAGATAAGCAATCGCTGAAATACTTAAGGCTAAAATTGGATAGTCATTGCTAGAGAATACGATGGTCGCCATCAACATGACGACACTGACGAGCTGCAATAGCACACCGAATAATACCGACCATGCGCGCAGTGAGCGTCGTCCAAACCATGCCAAGGCTAATCCTTGTACCGACCAGCCAAAGGCAATCCATTCTGCATCGAGTGCCAACGGAATTACTAAGGCCAAAAATCCAAACCCTAACGCCAACATACCTTCAGTAATTAAGGCATATCGCTGACTACGTTGGATAAATAGCCAGCCTAAACCAAGGTAAACCGTGCCTAAAACCGCACTGACGATAGTCAAAGCATGAGGAATATCTTCTAATAAAGCAGAAAATAAGCCGAAAGCCAGTAGCGGTACTGAAAACAATAAGCCGGTATCAATGGGGAATAAATACGTGCTACTGCCCACATGGACTTCGTTTAAATACTCTATGTCATCTGCGCTATCGGTATGGCTGAGATCTTCTTCATTGAGCGTGTTATAGGCAATGATTTGTTGTGCATAGCGAATCACGACAAAGAGATACAACATTAAATGTAAAGCAACCAGTAATACCAATGACCAGCGCTGTGTCTCAATGATGGCGGTTAAGTTCTCACTGATGCCCCAGTAGTAGGCCAAGCCAAAGGTTACCGTCACACCGAATAAATTCAATATTTTCCACGGGCGATAATGAGCGATGACGGCAATCGTGACGTTCAATAATAGATAATAGCTGAACAAGGCGACCAAGCTGCCAGTATCATCACTGGTCAAAATAGGCGCAAAGAAACCACCAGATAATGACAGTAAGGCTAAAGGAAAAGCGTTCTGACGGACGGCGAGCGCAATGGTGATAGCGGACAATAACCCAAGTCCGATAAAGCTCGGTAAACTCGGAATGATTTCATAAACGCTGTATGCAAAAAAGGTGCTCAAATATGCAATGGCTAAACCTGCGCCTTGTAAAGTAATACCATAAGAAAAGCGTTTGGCGGTTAATTTCAGCCCCAATCCCGCCAATCCTAACCCTACGCCACCGATTGCCATCAGCTTGAAGGCAATCGGAATCTCAATATAATCACTCAGTAAGCGCAGTAATAGTACGACGCCCACCAGTAGTACCAATACACCGACCCGCACCACTAAATTGCCACCAAAAAACCAGTTTTTAACAGAGTGGAATAGCGAGGTGACGATAGGTAGCGAGCGCTCATCCGGTTGAATAGATGTGATGGGCGTTTTGTTTTTGATTAAATTTGGGTTTTCTACAAGTTTATTATTAGAAGTGTTGGATACAGGGGTTACTGTCAGGTCTGAGGTAGAAGAAACCGTTGGCGGTAATGATGGCCACGTAGATGTCGAGGTATCGGTTGCTGATTCTTTTGTATTAACGGATGTATTTTCAGTAATATGCTCTGAAATAGTATCGTCGTTAGTATAAAAGTTCTTGTTAGCTAAGTGACGGTTACTATCTTTTTGCTGCTCAAGCTCGGCTTGTAGCTTGGTGACATCACGGTGCAGTTGTCCAATATGCCGATTTATCCTGACATATAGGGCGACCACCACAATTAATAGTGCGGCAAAAGCCATCCAGCCTAATTGGGCTATTAATAGATAGAACATCCTCATTACTCAATACAGCTTATAATGCAGTGATAATGACGCTATTTTCCTAGAAGTACAATACTGTCCTTGCGACTTATAGTCAGAGAACGACTAAACTGCTACTGCGTTACCCTCCTTAAATTTACTACTTGTACAATTTGCAGTCGGCTGTCTTGTATCTGTTTTAGACTTTTTTGACCATATTTGAAAAGTAACTTATGAAAAGCTATTCAAAAAGAAGGGCCGCTTAAATATTAAGCGGCCCTTCTTTTTCTTTTATTTGCTATTTAAGCTTTACGATATACAGAGAGCATTTAGGCTTCTCTGCTGTTGCAACTTATGCCAAGTTAGCTTTCATAAACTCAAGCATGTTTTCCCAGCTCTGCTTTGCAGCGGCTTCATTGTAGCCAAGATCCACTTCATTTTTGGCAGCACGTTCGTCAGCGTGCGGGTTGGTAAACCCATGCTTGGCGTTGTCATAGACATCGATAGTGTAATCAACATCGGCTGCGTCTAGCTCTGATTTTAGACCTTCGATGGTATCCATTGAGACCATCGAATCATCACGGCCGTGGGCGACCAACACTTTTGCTGTGAAGTTTTTGTCTGCTGGCTGTTTCGCTGATGGATTACCATGGAACGTGGCAACTGCTTTTAATGGCATGCCTTCACGTGCCATATCGAGGACAATTTTTCCGCCGAAGCAATAGCCAATGGCTGCTAAGTTGTCACCATCAACGGCCAATTGATCATTGAAGTCATTGAGAATCAAGCGGCAGCGTGCCATGAGCATGTCTTGATCAGCCAATACTTGCTCCATCCACATATTGGCTTGCGCTGCATCGGTGGTCAATTTACCTTCGCCATAGACATCCATTGCTACTGCTGCATAACCTGCTTCTGCCAAGCGTTCAACCACTGATTTTGGATGCTCGACCACGCCCCACCATTCTGGAGCCACTAAAATACCTGGCACTGAGTTATCGTCTGATGCGTTTTCTGGCAATGCCACATAGCTAATAAGTTCGATGCCATTTTCGGTAGTGCTGATTAATTCAAATGTTTTAATTGACATATTATTGTCCTTTTTTATGTTGTGAGTTTTATTTATTTGTCATTGTAATAGTTCGTTTTTCTAACTTGTACTACCTTAACGCCCATAATCAGCAAAAACAGCTATAATAGTGTAACGCTCTTTATCAAAATGCTACTGCGACGCTATGACTATAAATTTGTTGAACAAATCCGCTGATAACTTACCTGATATTACTGTTTCGCAGGTGCAATCAGAACCAAAACCAATCGTGAGCTTGTTTTCTGACAGCGAATCAAATGAAGCATCTGAGACATTGCGCCCACAGTTTTGGGAACGCTTTAAGCTAGATGAATTGAACCATAGCGAATGGGAAGCGTTATGTGATGGCTGTGGTAGTTGCTGTTTAATTAAGTACATCGATGAAGATGAGAATGGTGATGTCGATGAAGAGCTAGTCGAATATACCGATGTCACTTGTCAGCTGATGGACTGTACGACGGGATACTGTGGTCACTATGCGACACGTCAAGAGCATGTCCCTGACTGTATTCAATTGACCATGGACAACTTACCGCAGATGATGTGGCTACCCTCGCACTGCGCTTACAAGCGATTGTATAAAGGGCAAAACTTGCCAAGCTGGCATTTATTACTGACCCAAGATGCGGTGGTCACGCAACAGCAAATGCGCGCTGTCAATGTCGGTGTGGCGGGGCGCTGTGTCTCTGAAACAGGCATGTCTGATGAAGAAATGGAAGATCGGGTGGTTAATTGGGTGAAGCCTTAGCCAACCTTCACCAACCCTGTATAAATGCCAAATTATTTTTAGTCAGAAGCCTGAGCCGTAGACTTAGCTTTGGCTTCAGCGCTATCTTGTGAGTCAGCCAGTGGCGGGATAGGAATGTCCTGACGAATCTGCTCAGAGAACTCGCGACCATTTAGACCAGACGCTAGATTCACTTGATTATCAAATCCTTTTACCTTTGGGTTGATATAAGCATGCTCATACCAAGTGTCCATTGACCATGGCTGATCGCTCTTTTCTGGATTGGCATCTAGCATACCCACATTATATAAATAATTTGGTAGCCAGCCAGAAACCCAAATTCGATAATCCCACGACAGACGATCGTCACTGACGATGCGCGCCATATAAAAAATAATATTGGTACAGTTGCTCGTCAACGTATTGTACCAAGCGGGCTTTGCATTTAGCTCATCGGCAGCGGTCAAGTAAGACTCAAACAGTGATTTGACCTCGTGTTGCTGCAAGCTGCTAACAGGAAATAGATAAACTTGCTCGCCGCGTGCATTGCTACGTGTATAGATAATATCGCGTTCTTCTGCGGCAATCAGACTCAGCTCATAGCGTCTAAAAAACCCAGCAAGCGCGGAGAACGACTCACCATTCTCTTTACGAATCTCAAATGAGAAGGCAAGTGGTCTATCATCTTCAAAGCGAAAGCTGACTAGGGTATGGGCAATCAATGGCCCCATCCAATAAGAGTTGATGACATCGACACCAGAGAGTTTGGACATATCGACTGTGCGAGTGTCCCAATGCTCGGTTGCATCCTCGGCAGTATGCCAATCAAAGTTACGAATATTGGTCAGAGTAATCAAATCAGGATTGCTCGCATCGCGTTCATAAGAGACACGCTGGCTGACCTCGCTCATCCAGTCATGCTCTTGCTGCGGTTCAATAGAAAAAAACCAGCCAATGCCAACCAACCACATTGCAGCATATAAAGCGGTCAGTCGTTTAGTAATGATTTTGCTGCTAGTTTTTGCTTTAGTCGTTAAGGGCTGTTTATCTAATGGCTGAGTACTTTTTGGCCAATAGCGGCTTTTGAGCAATACGGTCAGCATACCAACAATCATTATCCCTGCTAGCCAAGTGATGGCCGAGCGCTCGCCAAACTGATACCAAATAGCAAGCAGCAACCAAATGGCTGATAGTAATAAAGTGATGATGATTAGACACTGTACAATATAGTGTCGCCAAGTAGGCTTTGATGTAGTGTCATTCACAGAGTTGCTTTTCACAGAGCTGCTTTCTACGTTATGCATATTTACGTTACAGTTATCTACGTTATGATCATCTAGGCTGCTATGATTTACGCCACCACGAGCCATGTCGTTATCTGAACGATGATGATTTGAGCGCGGTGAAAGCAGGCGAGAAAAAACAGAACGTAGCGACATAGCGTTTTACTTAGTGGATTGAGGCTTTGACCATAGCAAAATTCATAACACACTGACAATACAATTTGAGTGAATTTGTCGTTGAATGTCGGTGAGTCATAAGATAAAGTGAAGCTAATTTGTCGTGGTTTGTTTATGATTTAATACTGAATTAATGATACGCGACCTATTTTGTTTACAGTTTTTATCCCCATCTACGTTTTACCTGTTGTTTGTTCTTACTTTGATTTTTATTAACTAAATTTTTATTAACTAAAGAGGTTAAATCACACCACCATGTCTGACGACACTCCCAGCCCGAGTAGTTGGTCGATGCGCGGCTTAAAACGCTGGCTATCGACCGCCCCTGAAACCCGTGATGAATTGATTCGTTTGGTACAAGACTCGCGTCAATTCTTAGAGCCTGATACTGTCGATATGTTAGAAGGCGTGCTCGATCTGCCTGCGACCCAAGTGCGTGAAATCATGACCCCGCGCCCGCAAGTGATTGGTCTACATGAGAGCACCAGTCTCGCTGAAGTGATGGATATCATTCTTGAGACCACACACTCGCGCTATCCTGTATTTGACAGTCAAGATGATGATGCCGTCATTGGTATCCTCTTGGCAAAAGATCTGATACCTATTCTCGTCCATATGGTGCGTGACCAAGAAGAGAAAATAGACAGTAAACGTCTCAGAGATTTGGTGCGTCAGCCACTATATATTAGTGAGACGGCTCGTTCTGATACCTTGTTACGCTCACTACAGCGTACGCAAGTGCATATGGCCATCGTCGTCGATGAGTTTGGTAACTTTGGCGGCGTGGTCACTATGGAAGATTTGCTCGAGGAAATCGTTGGTGATATCGTCGATGAGCATGATGACTTTGATGAGGACAGTGATATTAATAATATTATCGCTGATCCTGACAAGCCAAACACGTGGCGTGTGCAGGCTTCTACGGTGATAGAAGACTGTAATGATGAGCTTGGCTGTCACTTTGATGATACCGATGTCGATACAATGGGCGGTCTGGTCATGCAAGCACTTGGCTTCGTGGGTGATCTAGAAGGCGAGAGCGTCATAATAGATGATTGGAAAATCACCATTACTGATGTCGAAGGACGTTTTATCCAAAACTTAGAGTTGACCAAAACAGATGTTAATCAGCAAGTTTTGATAGGCAGTCATTGATCTGGTGCTAGGGCGTGTCCTCAATTCAATCGATAGTTATCTAAATGGGTTAAAAATGGCTAAATCTTGCCAAATGGCGTCAAATAGCTGACTAATATCTCGATATTATCTGCGCTATTTTCCTTGTTTGACTGCGATTTATCTCATTTTTATCACCATTTTTAAAATGAGGACACGCCCTAGTCATCTAAAAGCTTATCGAGAAATATAAGAAAAACACGATTGCGGTCGTGTTTTTTTTTGGTCTGCTATTAGCGTTTGCTACGCAATGTTACCTATTAATAGATTGAGACTGGTATCATGGGCAGGTTTAATTTTTAGATACGGTATAGAATATTATACGGTCAGTTTCAGCTTGGTTTTTACCTGGATTACTGACGCTTAAAATTTTGAAAAATATGGTTTTGGATACCTGCTATGCGTCTGTCTACTGTTGATTTGCAAAAACGCCTGAACCCCGAGAAGCCAAAGGGCTTACCTCTAGCATTGACTGTGCTAATTGCCTTGCTGGCAGGTGCGGTGTTTATCTTTGCACTCGCGCCCTATGGTGTGTGGCCTGTAGCATTGGTGTCGCCTGCTATTTTATATGCATTATTGATGCCTGATATGAGCGGTAAACGTGCTTTTCTTATCGGTCAAGCCTATGGCACAGGGCTTTTTTGTGTAGGCGCGTTTTGGCTTTATACTTCTATTCATACGTATGGTGCCATTCCAGTATGGCTTGCGCTACTGATGATTGCCATCATGGGGCTAGGCATGGGCTTGTTCCATGGATTTTTGGCACTGGTTTTCAATCGAGTGGTTGGCCGTCAGCCGTTATCCTTTGCCGCGCTGTGGATACTACAAGAGTGGATGAAGACATGGTTGCTCACTGGATTTCCGTGGTTGTTTGTTGGCTATGCCTTTACAGAGCAAGCTTGGCTATCATCGCTCGCGCCAGTCGCCGGGGTATTTGCTATCTCGTTCGTTGCCGTATTACTGGCAGCCAGCGTGGTCGAGCTGTTGCGTCGCCGTGGCGGTTATATGATTCCTTCGATCGCTTTGTTAGTAATTAGCAGCGCGTTATGGCTGATAAATCCGCAATGGACCAAGCCAAAAGGTACGCCCGATCTTTCTGTATCGTTGATTCAAGGCAATATCCCTCAAGACCTAAAATGGTTGAATGAATATCAACTCGAAACCCTTAACATCTATGCAACGCTAACGAGCACAGAATGGGGAAGTGATCTTGTGTTATGGCCTGAATCGTCCATTCCTATGTCTCAGCTAGCCGCAGCTGACTTTATCAATGAAATGGCAAAGCTGGCCAATGAGACTGATACGACATGGGTGACGGGCATACCTTATGTGGATGAAGCCGCCTACGATGCCAGTACTGATAAGTATGCACCGTTTTATAATAGTGTGATTGCATTGGGCGCAGAGGGAGAAGGGTTGTATAAAAAGCAGCGTCTGGTACCGTTTGGTGAGTACATTCCGTTTCAGGGATTGCTAGATGTTTTACCTAACTTGGCTGGTAGCCAAGATATCATGAGCTATAGCCGTGGCAGTGACGAGCAGTCACCACTGCGCGTACGTGGTCATAACTTAGGTACGGCAATATGTTATGAAGTGGCCTATCCCGATACTACCCGTAGAAATGCGGTCGGTACGGACTTTTTATTGACGATCTCAAACGATGCATGGTTTGGTAAGTCGGCAGGTCCATTGCAACATTTACAGATGGTACAGATGCGTGCGTTAGAGAATGGTCGTTGGTTTATGCGTGCGACCAACACGGGCGTCACGGCTATTATCGATCACAAAGGCCATATCATTGAGCGTGCGCCGCAGTTTGAGCGTACCGTATTACGAGGCAATGTCCAAGCGCGAGTTGGCAGTACACCTTATATGCGCTTCGGTAATTATCCTATTTTGTTCATTATGACGCTGCTATTGCTATTAAGCTATTTTGGCAAGCGTGGGGTCGCTCAACTTCGTTTGGGTGCGTCACGCAAATAAGAGATGGTGCTCGACTATAAAAGAGACTGGCAAAATTTGTCGATAATAAATCCTTTAAATACTTAAGGGTTTTAACAAATCGGTACAAATTGCGATATAATAGGCCAATATTTCAAATATTTTGTGCAAGGTGGATCAGGTATGTCAGAAGGTATCGTCAATAACAATCCAAAAAAAGAGCTGTTATACACTTTAGGTGGCATTGCCTTGTTTTTAGGTATTGTCTTACTTATTGGTGTTTCTGGATTTTTACGTCCAGCAGGACAGCACATTACTGTTCAGACTGCTGAGGAATTAGCCGCTGCGGATGAAGCAGAAGCGACTGCCGCTGAAGAAGATGCTGCGCCAGCTGATGAAACAGCATCGGCAGAAACTGACACTGCAGCAGATGCAACTGTCACGCCAGCCACAGATGCTGGAGATTCTACTGCTGAAGGTTCTACTGACAGCGCAGTAGTGACTGCCGAAGCAGGTACCGCGACTGCCTCTGGTACTGTAAGCCAGACCGCTGTGGCTGATGCTGACTTGGCTGCAGAGCAAGCAGATGGTGATTTAGAAGCTGGCGACGCAGCTGATGATACGGCAGCGGCACAGTAGTCTGTAGCATGGTCATTTTGATCTAATAGTGCTACTTAGCTATTAAGTAACAGGTATTCAAGTGACAGCATTATGAAGTCTCTATCAACAGTGCTATAAGTATAATAGTAGTGTCTTCGAGACTAAGAAAAAAAGCCCTTTCTCAACTATTGAGAACGGGCTTTTTTTATGGGTAATTGTGTAATTTTTAACCAACTTTTTCTTTACTTGATTATAACCAAGTGCAACAATACTTCGCCTATATGACCGCTCATCGGAATAAATAGGGGCTTGGTCATTACCAATATGATCTTTAAAGGAATAAAGTTATGGGCACAGAAACAAAATCGGGGGCTCATGCTGCTGAATTAGACGCACTAGATACTGGCTTTATGGGGCATCCCACGCCGCTACGTCCATTGTTCTTCACTGAGATGTGGGAGCGTTTTTCTTATTATAGTATTCGCCCGCTACTGGTCTTATTTATGGTGGCGACGGTAGGTAGTGGTGGTTTTGGCTTTGATGAGGTCACCGCTTCTGCTATCTACGGTATTTTCGCGGGTTCATTATACTTGGCAGCTGTACCTGGAGGCTGGCTAGCAGATAACTGGCTAGGTCAGGAGAGAGCACTGTGGTGGGGCAGTATCATCATTGCCCTTGGTCATTTGTGTATTGCACTCTCTGCTATGTTTGGCATGACACTGTTCTTTGTCGGTTTAATCTGTATTGTCTTGGGCTCAGGGTTATTTAAGACCTGTATCTCAGTGATGGTTGGAGCCCTATACCCGAAAGATGACTCTCGCCGTGATGGCGGTTTTACCTTGTTCTATATGGGTATTAATATCGGCGCGTTATTGGCTGCGCTAATTGTTGGTGTATTCAAAGAAAAAGGTATGTGGCATGTCGGCTTTGGCGTTGGTGGCTTGGGTATGCTGGTCTCATTACTCATATATCGCTTTGTAGCACAAAAGAATTTAACAAAATATGCTCGAGCTAAAGGCATCTCTGCCGAGTGGGAAAAATCCAATGATCAATACAAAAATGTCGGTCGCTGGGTTGGTGGTTTTGTAGCATTATTAGTAGCTGTAGTGTTATTGGTTTCTACAGGAATGATATCATTCAATCCTGAGATGGTCGCAGAGTATATGACTTATATCATTGCTGCGGTGGTCATCCTATACTTCGCTATTATGTTCATTTCACCTAAGCTAGATAAAACAGACAAGCTGCGTTTGTTGATTTGCTTTATCTTAATTATTGGTTCGACGCTGTTTTGGTCGAGTTTTGAGCAGCAGCCAACGTCTTTTAACTTGTTTGCTGATCGTTATACCGATCTTAACGTTTTAGGGTTTGAAGTCCCTAGTATTTGGTTCCAGTCCTTGAATCCTTTATTTATTTTAATACTGGCACCTATCATCAGTATCATCTGGGTCAAGCTTGGTAACCGAGGTCTTGAGCCGAGCAGTATGGCTAAGTTTGCACTGGGTATGCTACTGGCTGCTGCTGGTTTTGCATTGATGATTTTTGCTTCAAAAAGCATCTTGGCGCCTGGTGCTGGCTTGGCATCGCCACTATGGTTGGTAGGCAGTCTATTGCTATTAACGTTGGGTGAGTTAGCACTAAGTCCCGTTGGTTTATCTGCAATGACGAAGCTGGCGCCAGAGGGTATGCAAGGTCAAATGATGGGTCTGTTCTTTGCTTCTATTGCCATGGGTAACTTGGTTGCGGCCTTCTTTGGTGGTCATGTATCTGCTGACAAAATCGAAGGGTTACCAGGTCTATTTACAACCATGACAATATTCTTGGTGGTTACGGCTATATTCTTGCTGATATTAGCAAAACCTATCAATAAAATGCTTAAAGATAGCGAGCGTGAGAAACAATTGGCCAAGTAATAAGGGATAGTCTGCCCACTATAAAACCGCTACAGCGTCAACCTCGCTAACCATACGAATGTATAGCTTGCACTCGGTTTTCTTGTAGCGATATTATTTTGGATTAACTATAGGCTGATATACATTTGTGAATAACAACAGTACAAGTGACGTATGATGAGACGTGTTACCATTATTGGTAGCACGTTTTATTGTTTCAATTGGTGAGATATTTCTCTTGCGCCATTGAAACCCTGCTATCTGCCCAAACATCTAATGATGTTCTGCTGTCATACTATTCTGCGTTAATCATAGGTAGTTCCGTTTACTTGGTTATTTGCAAACCTTTAACTCTTAAACGATTGAATGTAATTGACTCTAATTCAAATAATAATATATCAATGAATGCTTAAACTGTTTCCACTCGAATAAGACGACTATCCATAGTCGCCGCACAGCAATAATTTTCTAGATCTAATTTCTTTCTAATTAATTGCTCTATCTCTAATAAGGACACTTTTAATGAATAAACAAATCATTCACGATCGTATCGATAGTCTGCGTCAGACAATTGCTGCACAAGACCTGACAGCAATTATCGTACCGTCTGCCGATCCACATTTATCTGAGTACTTGCCTGAATATTGGCAAGCACGCTTATGGCTGTCAGGATTCACAGGTTCGGTCGGTACGCTCGTTGTGACTGCTGACTTTGCTGGTCTATGGACAGACAGTCGTTATTGGGTACACGCTGCGGATCAATTAGAAGGCACGGGTATTACTTTAGAGAAGCTGGCTCCAGGTCAGCCCAATCATATCGATTGGCTAGCTGAGCATTTACAAGAAGGTGATAGTGTCGCAGTCGATGGCAATGTGTTGTCTATCGCTGAGCAGGATCGATTGTTGAATGCATTTGATGCCAATGACATTACTTTAATCACTGAGCGTGACGTGTTGACAGAGATATGGTCAGATCGTCCAGCGCTACCAGCTGCCAAGTTATATGCTCACGATGAACAATTTCTTGCTCAGTCTGCCACCTCAAAGCTTGCCGCTGTGCGTGCAGGTATGGCAGAGGCAGGAGCGACGCATCACTTACTCTCAAGTTTAGATGACATCGCATGGTTGACCAACTTACGCGGTGCTGATGTTGATTACAACCCTGTGTTTTTGTCACACATGCTCATCAGTGAAAATGACGCGACGTTGTTTATCGATAACAATAAAGTCAGTGCTGATATCGCCACAGCTCTAAAAGATAGCGGTATCACGCTTGCTGATTATGATGCAGTACAAGAAGCATTGAGCGCGCTGACGCCAGAAGACTTATTGTTATTAGATCCAAGTAAAGTTGCAGTCGGTACGCTATCGAAGATGGCAGACGGTATCGGCTTTATTGAGCAAATGGCGCCCAGTACGTTACTCAAATCTGTTAAAGCGGATGCTGATATCGATCATGTGCGTGAAGCCATGCGTCAAGATGGTGCTGCCTTAGCTGAGTTTTTTGCGACATTTGAGCAGCGCCTAGCAAACGGTGAGCGTTTAAGTGAGTTAGACGTGGATAGCATGCTAATTGACGTACGTAGTCAGCAGCCACACTATGTATCGCCAAGCTTTCCAACGATTGCAGGTTTTAATGAAAACGGTGCGCTGCCACATTACCGTGCAACACCAGAAAAATTCAGCTACCTTGATGTGGCCGAGGGCGAGGGTGGATTACTACTGATTGATTCAGGCGCGCAATATCAAAACGGCACGACTGATATCACTCGTGTGGTCGGTATCGGGCAAGTCAATTCTGAGCATAAACGTGACTTTACCACAGTGCTAAAAGCCCATATTGCATTGGCAAAAGCACATTTTCCTGATGGTATCGCTTCACCATTAATCGATGCCATTTGCCGTGCACCTCTATGGCAGGCACAGATGGACTATGGTCATGGCACCGGTCATGGGGTTGGTTACTTCTTAAACGTTCATGAAGGCCCACAAGTCATTGCTTATAGTGCCAGTACGCCGAAAGAGCGTGCGATGAAAGAGGGTATGATTTCAAGTAATGAGCCAGGTCTTTACCGTGAAGGCAAGTGGGGCATTCGCATAGAAAACCTAATGGTTAATACGCGTGTGGCAAGCCCTACCGAGACAGAGTTTGGTAAATTCTTAAACTTTGAAACCGTTACCTACTGCCCGATAGATACTCGTTTGATTGAGCCGTCATTATTAAATCAAGTAGAGATTGACTGGCTCAACGACTATCACAGCCAAGTGTATGCAGAACTAAAAGACCGTGTTGACGGCGCAGTACTTGAATGGCTAACTGAGCGTACGCAGGCTATTTAAAGTAAGAGCCTATATCTGCGAATCTAAAATAGAAAAAGCCCTGTAAATCATTTACAGGGCTTTTTCGTTATCGTAACGCAGCATTTATCTTCGTTACGATTCTTTATTGGTCTGTGATTTATCTTGATCGCTTAGATTTTGAATGACTTCAGCACGTAACCAAGACTTTAGATTTTCAGACATTAGCATCATTTGCTCACTGAGATAGTCATCAATTTGCACCTCAAGTTCACGGATCAGTTCTTGATGCGTGGTACTCAGTTTGGCATCTTTTAATGCTAACTTGATGGCAGTACTGGCTTTATCATTAACGGCTTTAATAGCGCTATCACTTTTAATGCTGCTATCATTATCAACCGTATTGTCTTCAACAGCATTTGCATGTTCGCTGATGGTTCTATGGTTCGGTGTAGGATTTTCAGTAGCCACACTTTGGGTATTATTTTTTTCAGAGCTATCAGAGCTATCAGTGATGTTACTATTAACATTGTTTTCAGTATTTGTCTCAACTGCTACTACTGACTTGTCATTGTTCTTATCAGCGGCTATTGCTGCATTTTTTTCTTGTTCTTTTTGTGCAGCCTCCGCTTCTTCACGCAGCTTGGCCTCTTGTTTTAATTTGGCTTCTTCTTTGAGCTTGGCATCCTCTGCCGCTTTTATTTTCTGTGCTTCTTCGATATGTTGTTGTTCAACGGCTGCGCGTGCTTGCTCTTGTTTATCAGCAATGGCCTTTGCAATGGCTTGCTCGGCTTCGTGGTTTTCGTAGAGCTCATCGATATGAGCATCTAAATCATGGGTTTGAAATTCAAAGCTCTCAAACGGTGTATCGCTTTGCAGTAAAGTGGTAATGTCTTTTAGCTCTTGGGTAATAGCTGCGCGGATGGGTTCGGGCGCACACGTCCAGCGTTGGTAAAACTGATGGGAAAATGAGTAGCTTGACATGGTATCTTCCATAAATGTTCCAAAAATTACCCCTTATCATACGCAAGTATAATAAGGGGCTGCAAGTGGACAAACGTAGTCAGTCTGACGGTATCGTTACATTTTCGCTCTTAAGACATTATAATCGACTGCTTTTATGACCATTTTGCAAAAATCAACGAACCGTTAGTGCCACCAAAGCCAAAGCTATTAGATACCGCATATTGCAAGTTGTCGACTTTACGTGATTGGTTGGCCACATAGTCGAGGTTGCAATTGTCTTCGAGATTATCCAAGTTAATAGTAGGTGGTACATGCTGATGCTGAAGCGCCATCACAGTGAAAATAGCTTCAATACCGCCCGCGGCGCCAAGCAAATGGCCTGTCATAGACTTGGTGGAACTGACCAATATAGTGTCTTTAACTGCTGAAAAAACGGTTTCGATAGCCAGTGATTCGGCGACATCGCCAGCGGGTGTGCTGGTACCATGTGCATTGACATAACCCACGCAAGACGCTTCGATACCCGCATCATGAATTGCATTTTGCATGGCTCGTGCAGCACCGCTACCATCTTCTGGTGGCGAGGTAATGTGGCTGGCGTCATCACTCATGCCAAACCCAACCAGTTCTGCCAATATCGTCGCACCACGTGCTTTAGCATGAGCAAGGCTTTCTAATACCATTACACCAGCACCATCACCGAGTACAAAGCCATCACGGTCTTTATCAAATGGGCGTGAGGCTTTGGTTGGTTCATCATTGCGTGTTGATAATGCATGCATCGCGGCAAAACCAGACATACCTAAAGGACTTGAGCCTTTTTCACTACCACCTGCCAGCATGACATCGGCATCACCATGTGCAATCAATCGCGCTGCTAAACCAATGGCGTGCGTTGAGGTCGTACAGGCTGTTGATGTGGCAAGGTTAGGGCCTTTTAGCTTATGTTTGATGGCCACAAGACCGGCTGCCATATTTACAATAGAGCCAGGAATAATAAAAGGTGATACTTTTTTTGGCCCGTTAGCATTGAGCGTCGCACAGCTGTTTTCGATGGTTTGAATACCACCAATACCTGATCCAATAATCACGCCAAAACGTTCTTGATCGACATTTTTAACGGGCGCATCAGCTGCACCAATCTCATCGATGAAGCCAGCATTATGTAAGGCCATGGTAGTTGCGCCGATGGCATAATGCATAAACTCATCATAGCGGCGAGCATCTTTTGCATTCATATATTGCTTGGCATCGAAGTCTTTGACCACACCGGCAATTTGAGCGCGGTACTCTGTGGCATCAAAGTGAGTGATGGGTACGATACCACTTTCGCCATTCAGAAGTTTGGTCCATGTGCTCTCAAGATCTAGGCCCAGTGGGGTGATAGCTCCCATACCGGTAACGACCACTCGAGTGTCATCATCGCGCTCATAATGAGGCTTTTTTGGACGGCGCTTTATGCCAGTCGTCGTCGGTGATGTGGCTGTATTGATGTCTTGGCTCATGCTATATGTCCTGTACTTGCGTTCCTAAAAGGATGGTTTTTTCTGATATTATTTGATTGCGCTGTCGTCATATCGTTTGTTGCTGTCGCGTTATACTCTTTATAGCGTCATACATGCATTTTTACAACCATTATAAAACACTTAAGTGTACATATGTAAACTTAAGTGTAGTGTACTTGCGAAGCCTAACGAGTGTAGCAAAGGCTATCTGTTATTTTAGCTACCTGCTGTTCTAGGTATCTATTGCTTTAATAGTATAAAGGTATTGCTGATGACTGCCTATACTTTGACTACGCAGTTTATCCACGATAAGGCCGTTACTATCTATCTATGGTGAAGGCACTGTATTGTCGTCTTGCTAAATATACTCATGTATAACTTATACTGGGCTTATTTATATCAATGTACCGAGAATATAAATATAACCATGTTTTATGGGGCAGGTAATAGCAACACGTGCTAGTGAGACCAGTAGTATGGTAATGAGTGCTACTAAGCGAAGCACACCTGCCCCAACACCACGTTTTTACTTGCACCCGTCACTGCTGGCAAATTACCTGTTTCACCCATCAACGTCTGTCTCGCTAGCCATGCAAAAGCAACGGCTTCTACCCATGTTGGATCCAGTCCTAAGCTCGCAGTCGTTTCTACTGTGCAATGGGGCAGGTGTACTTGCAAGCGCGTCATTAAATAGCTATTCAATGCACCGCCACCGCAGATGTACACCGAAGTGTTTTTATCAACGTCGATAAATTGGTTGATTTGCGCACTCGCACTAATGGCCGTCAGCTCAGTGAGTGTAGCCTGTACATCCGCTGACGAATAACGAATGATCGCAGATGCCTGATCGAATTTTTGTAGCTCGTCTTGTAGCCATGCTAAGTTAAAGTCTTCACGGCCCGTACTTTTGGGATAAGGTTTGGCAAAAAACGGATGACTTAAAAGTTGGTCGAGTAACGGCTCAATGATCTGACCAGACTGTGCCCAAGCCCCACCTGCATCATAATCTTTATCTGTATGCAATGCGGTCCACGCGTCCAATAATAAATTGGCAGGGCCAGTGTCGTAACCCACAACAACATTACCTATGACATTGTCTGGTTGATTTGATGAGTTATTAGTAGACGCTGGCAAGACAGTAATATTAGCAATACCGCCCAAGTTCAATAACACGCGAGTACTGTCAGGCGTGGCAAACAGTGCTTGATGAAAGGCTGGAACCAATGGCGCACCTTGACCACCAACGGCCATGTCACGGCGCCTGAAATCGCTAACCACACTGATACCTGTACGCTCAGCGATGATATTGGCATCGAGCAACTGCAAGCTAAAGCCCATCTGCGGACGATGGCGTACAGTCTGTCCATGACAGCCAATGGCCAGCACCAACTCTACATCGGTATCGGCTTGTTTTAATAAAGTATTGACCACCTCGCTTGCAAACTCACCATACTCGCGGCTTGCCCAGCCGAACCAGTCCAGTTCGCTATTTGGTTCATCAGCCGTGGGTACTAATGTCTGAATACCGTTGGGCTGACATAATGCCAAAAGCACCTCACGCAGTCGCGGTGGGAAGTCTTGGCTATAAGAGGCTAACAAACGCATGGGCTGCTGCGTTTCTTCTTCATTGCCAGTATCTGTACCGAATTGACAAAGAACGGCATCCATACCGTCCAAACTGGTGCCCGACATCATGCCGATATATAAGCCATCATCGAAGTTTTCAAACACAGTCTGCTCAAGTGCTTCAGTCAGTGTGGCATAATTTAAATCGTCAATATTGTCCAAACTGTGAGCCAAATCACTATTTATATCTAAATCTGGATGAATATTATCAGGAGTATCAGTAATCGATGCGGGGTTGGTCATGGCAATTTACCTTAAAAAACGCTAGTATATCCGTCAAATTCTAACATTTTTTTGGGCGACAAGACTTGAATACCAGTGCCAAAATCAGAGTAGCCAAGAAAATAAGTGCAAGTACTGATTTAGCAGACTAAACGAGTTTATCATCGCTCATCGTGTTTTTTGGTTTGGTATGATTTAGTATCAATAGCCCAAACGCTTTACCCTTTCAATAAAGACAATAAAGAGATCATCATGACCACGCAAACTTACACCCTAGAAGAACAACTTGCGCTTATCCAACGCGGAACACAAGAAATCCTATCTGAAGAGGATTTAGTGGCGAAGCTTAAGCTAAACCGTCCATTGCGTATCAAGGCAGGCTTTGATCCTACCGCACCTGACTTGCATTTAGGTCATACCGTGCTGATTAATAAACTTAAGCACTTTCAAGATTTGGGTCATGAAATTTATTTTCTAATCGGTGATTATACCGCCAAAATTGGTGATCCTTCTGGCAAAAACAGCACGCGTCCACCATTGACGGTTGAGCAGATCAAAGCCAATGCCACGACTTATGCTGAGCAAGTATTTAAAATTTTGGACAAAGAAAAGACTCGCGTAGTTTTTAACTCAGAATGGTTCAATGACATGAGCGCCGCTGATATGATTCAGCTTGCCAGTCAGCAAACGGTTTCGCGTATGCTTGAGCGTGATGACTTCTCTAAGCGCTATGCCTCACAGACCCCAATCTCTATCCATGAGTTTTTATATCCGCTCGTGCAAGGCTATGATTCTATCGCGCTAAAAGCTGATGTTGAGCTTGGCGGTACCGATCAGACCTTCAACTTATTGATGGGTCGCACGTTGCAAGGCCGCTATGGTCAAGAGCAGCAAGTATGTATCACCGTACCAATTTTGGAAGGGTTAGATGGCGTTAATAAAATGTCTAAGTCTTTAAACAACTACGTGGCCATTTATGATGCACCGGGCACTATGTATCAAAAAATATTATCTATGCCAGATACGCTAATTCGCCGCTACTTTGAATTTTTAAGCTTTAAACCAATGGATGAAGTCGAAGGTTTACTAGCAGAAATGGAAAATGGTCGCAATCCACAGGAAATCAAGCGTATTCTGGCCGAAGAGTTGATCGAGCGTTTCCATGACGCTGATGCCGCTGCCAATGCGCACAAATCAGCCGGTAATGTGTTGGCTGATGGCGAACTGCCAATCGATTTGCCAGAAGTAACGTTAGATCTAGAAGGTCAGGATGCACTGTTTATCACTCAAGTACTGAACCAATCTGGGCTTGCAAAAAACAGCTCATCTGCCAAAGATATGGTAAAACGTGGCGTAGTAAAAGTAGATGGCGATGTGGTTGATGCAGGTTTTAGCTTAACATCAGGTCAGACAGTCGTGATTCAAGCAGGCAAAAAAGCTTATGCGAAAGTGACAGTTGCCTGAGAAACTACTGCCTAAACTGAGAGTGGCTTGAGGAAAAAACATGTTAGATTTACCTACGTTATCCAGTAATGGTATTACCCTTAAGCCGCTGATGCTCAGTCACGCAACTGACTTAGCCGAAGCTTGCCAAGATGGTGAGTTATGGAAAATAAACGAGACGTCGGTACCTGAGCCAGACAAGGTCATCGATTATATCAATACCGCAGATTCAATGTCTGATAGACAGGCTTTTGTGGTCATTGATGAATCAAGTGGTAAAGCGATTGGCACAATGAGCTTTCATGATATTTTACCTATCAGCAAACGCTTAGAGATTGGCTATACTTGGTATGCTAAATCGTATTGGCGAACGCATGTTAATACGACTTGCAAGCTCATGCTGCTAACCTATATATTTGAAACCTTAAAGTATCAAACCGTAGGCTGGCGCACAGATATTGACAATAATCGCTCACAACAAGCCATTGAGCGCTTAGGTGCTAAAAAAGATGGCGTGATTCGAGGTAATCGTGTACGCCGTGATGGCATCATTTCAGATACAGTCATGTATAGTATGGTCAGTTCTGAATGGCCAGAGATAAAGCTTGAGCTCGCAGAAAAATTACAAAGCGTTTATTAATCCTTAAACTATCAATATGAATGAGCTGTTTATGTCCCAACAAAATCAAACTACTATTGCCCAAGGCATTTACCGCCACTATAAAGGCAGCTTGTATCAAGTATTGCATATGGCGCAGCATTCAGAAACCGAAGAATCGTTAGTGGTATATCGTTGTCTGTACGGTGAGTATGGCGTGTGGGCACGCCCGTTAGCTATGTTTGCTGAAACGGTTACGATAGAAGGCAAACAAGTGCCACGCTTTGAATTGATTAAAGACTTAGCTGGCTAGTATTAGTTTTTTAGATAATGTGAACGGCTCAATAAACAAATAAAAAAGCGACTTTAAAAGTCGCTTTTTTATATCTATTAAAATCTAGTTAGCCAAAAACTGCTTTAATACCTTATAAAACGCCACAGGTGCATCCATCGGCACCGCATGGCCAGATTTCGGTAAAATAATGCTGTGCGCATTGGGCAGTAACTCAAGCAACTGTTGTTGCCGTTTCGGATCATACAACTGCGAGCGTCCACCAATTAACAGGGTGGTTGGAATAGCTACCGTTGGCAAAACGTCGCGGTAGTCATAGGGCAGTGCAACATAGGCAGATAGACAGCGCAGTTTGTGTTGCCAAGTCGCGTGCTTCATTAATGAGATTTTGTGTGGTGCACGATAACTCAAGGTTTTCGTCAATACTTGTGAAGGCTTGGTACTGACAGAGAGCAGTGAAAATGAGCGCTCCATGTCTAACAAATTAGCTTTTAATCGATAGGGCAGATGACGAAAATCATCAACGTGCATGTATGGCTCAGCGTTAGAAATTAACCGCGTAAACTGAGCAAATAATTCTGTCTGACGTGTACCAAAGACGCCGCCATCTTGCCAGTCTGGCTGATTATGAATGAGAGGTGCTTGGTCGATATTCAGATAGCGGCTGACACTGTCATGACCAAAACGCTTAAAGTATGCCCACATGACCAATGCGCCCATCGATATCGCAGCAATAGGCAAGGCGTCCACGGTTGTCTGTTGACGAATATGCTGTACCACTTGTTGCGTGTCTTCTGCATATTGTTCAATAAAATCAAACGTTGGCAACGTCAAATCACTGGCCAAGCCAAAACCACGAAAATGCGGCAAATAAAAGCAATAGTGTGGGGTCAGCGATAATATAAACGGCAGAAACTGCCGCGCGTCCATACCAAAAGCATGTAATAGCAGCACGGGCTGACCTTTACCAATCACAGACATCGGTATCAGCGTACTGTCAGTCGCTGTCACATGAGTGGTTTGCAATTGGTATTGCTCAGGTATTTTGAATGCCATTTTAAATGTCGCTTTGAACATGTGGGGTTTATATGGATTTGACTATACTACTGCCAGAGTTTGGCGTAGTTAGCATCACTAATGTTAGCAATATCCAATTCTGCTAGCATGTCACGTAGGGCAGTCCAACGTTCGGCATCTGGTTGGATAGGCGCTATCAAGCGCTTCAAAGTATCGTTGATAATGTCATCCATCAATGCAGATGGTGTCTCACCTGTATAGGCATAATAAATCGTGCGTGCTTGTTCGGGGTTGTCGATACACAACTGCGCCATTGCTGTACTGACAGCTACAAACTGTATCAACGCTTCTGACTTTTCTTCCCAAATACTGTGGGTGGTCATCAGTTCCAATGCCGAAAAGTTAGGATATGGTGATAAATGTTGATCAATAAAGGTATAGTCAAGCCCTGCATGATTGGCCTCAATACCTTCAAAGTTATAAAAGCACAACCATGCCCCATCGAATTCGCCTATTGCATCGCCTTTTTGTAGGTTTTCTAAATGTTGAAAGTCGGTTTCTACAAAGCTGACATTAGCGGCATCTAACACAAAACCATTTTTCTTGGCATAACGGCTTAAAATTTCAAAGCCAATTTTATTGGTAATAGGGTTGGCTGCAGGCGTTGTAATACGAATCGGTTGGTTTTGATGTAATTTATCAAGACTGCTTTGCTTGATAAGCACGCCACCGTCTGTCACAAAAAAACAGCCCAATGCTTTTAAGTCTTCAAAATAATGCTCGAATAGGTGAATCGGTTCGTTCACGTGTAAATCAATATTGCCTGCTTCTAATTCTGCAAAGCCATCGTAATGTTCAGTTGGCTCTACCATATTGATATCAAGCCCTGCCTCGGCATAAGCACCAGTATGAATGCCTGCAATAAAAGGTAGGTGATCTGGATTTAAAAACCATTCTAGCGTCAGAGTGAGTGCAGTGTTTGGCATAACATATCCTTATATCATTAACAGAAGTAAGTCACAGGTAGGTCACATTAAAAGTGACAGCGTTGACCATAGCATAAAATAACGGTAAAAATGGCTGAAAAAAATCAGGCCGCGATACAGTATCAAAATAAGATATTGTATCGTGGCCTGATGGTAGTGATGTTAACGCTTAATAGGGATTAGCCATTGTTTTTTGCGATGGTTAAGCCATTATAGGTCTGCGCAACTGGCATCACTTCTAAGCGGTTCACGTTGATATGTGCAGGCGACTCAATCAGCCATAATAAAATATCGCCAACATCGTCACCAGTCATGGTTTTGAAGCCATCATAAACTTTGGCAGCTTTATCGCTATCACCATGATAGCGCACGTTTGAAAACTCAGTGCCCGCGACGTTACCTGGCTCAAGATTGGTCACGCGAACTTGGGTCCCGATCAGATCAGCTCGCAAGTTTAGACTGAACTGTTTTACAAATGCTTTAGTCGCGCCATAGACGTTGCCACCAAAGTACGGCCAGCTACCAGCAATCGAACCGACATTAATGATATAGCCGCTATCGCGAGCGACCATCGCTGGCAAGACAGCATGGGTCAGCGCTATCAACCCTTTGATATTGGTATCGGTCATGCGCATCCAGTCATCTAGATTGGATTCTTGGGCAGGCCCAGCGCCTAGCGCCAATCCTGCATTATTCACCAAAACATCGATTTGATTAAAACCGTCAGGCAAGTCAGTAATGATTTGTGGAATAGAAGTTGTATCGCTCACATCCATGACCACAGGTAAAAATGCCTCGCCCAAATCTGCAGCCAAGGCTTGTAACTTATCGAGGCGTCTAGCACAGCCAATCACGCGATGGCCTTTTGCCACCAAACGTTCAGCCAATGCTTTACCAAAACCTGCGCTCGCGCCTGTAATCAATACGTTCATGTTATATCCTTATCATTGATACTGTATGCTTTTGTCATGACTATCTAAGATAATCGAATGCCTTGCTAAGATGACTGAATACCTTGGTTTAAAGGTTACTGATTTAGTTGCTTACCAAATATCTTATCACCAGCATCACCAAGACCTGGAATGATATAGCCGTGCTCATCCAAATGGCTATCCAATGCAGCAGTATAAATAGTTACATCAGGATGTGCTTCGTTGACCACACGCACACCTTCAGGTGCAGCTACTAACACGAGTGCTTTAATATTAGTACAGCCGTTTTTCTTTAGCATATCAATAGTCGCAACCATAGAGCCGCCTGTTGCTAGCATCGGATCGATGATAAGTGCTGGGCGTTTGTCCATGTGGCTGACGAATTTTTCAAAGAATGGTACTGGCTGTAAGGTTTCTTCGTCACGTTGCAAGCCCACGACAGAGATTTTTGCAGTAGGAATCAGGTCGAGCACCCCGTCAAGCATGCCAATGCCTGCACGTAAAATCGGTACAATTGTCGCTGTCTTACCGATGATTTGCTCACCAGTGATTTCGCCACACCATCCTGCCATTGGGAATGTTTCAATCTCGAAGTCACGGCTTGCTTCATACGCCATCAAGCGCGCAAGCTCTTTGGTCAACGTACGGAACTTATAAGTACTACAATCTTTTTCACGCATAAGGCTAAGCTTATGACGAACTAGTGGATGATCGATTACCGTAATTTTTAAACCGCTATTTAGGTCGCTCATAGAATCTCTCTTGATTTTGGGGCTGATGCTTGCGCAGTCACTGCGGTTGCTATTAGTATAAAAGATACAAACACTTACTTCACTTTAACCGTATTTTTGGCACACAAATAGTAAGCTTAATATATTACTAGTAAAGCCAACTGAATACATTCAATGCTTATATAAGGGTCTTAACCTTAATTAATTTACAGTGCTTTTATTCATAACCTACATTTAGGATCACAATAATTAGATCCAAAACAATTGAAGCCATCATGATTCAAGCAACTATAATGAAAGCCACAATTATTCGAATCAAACACCGCATCATTCTATATATTTAAGCCATTGACCTCTTAAGCCGACTATATTTCACTATCGCAGCACTATAATAAGTGAAGTAAGGTTTAGGCCTGCTATGATACCAAAAAAACCGCTTTTCTGATGAAGAATCTTATGACTACATACCCATCTTACGCGCATAAAAATACCAATAAGACTTATAGCAACTCAACATTATCCGAAACGAATGCAGCAAAAATAGAAACACATCCATTTCCACCTGTGTTGCCGCCCAATGCCACCGTCATGATGATGGGAACGTTTCCACCGACTATCGATAAATGGGCAATGAGTTTTCATTACCCCAATTTTTATAATGATATGTGGCGTATCTATGGTCGCGTATTTTTTGATGATGCAGATTATTTCAGAGTAGGGGATAACAAATGCTTTGATCCTGAACGTATTCGCGCCTTTATGTTTGAGCGCGGGATTGCCTCTTGTCCAACAGTCAAACAAGCCATTCGTGAGACGGGTAATGCGTCTGACAAGAACTTAACGGTAGTAACGCCTGTTGACTTAGATAGCATCTTGCTACAAGTGCCAAAAGTTAAAATGTTGTTTACCACAGGTGGCAAAGCGACAGAGGTACTACTCAATTTATTAAGCGAGCCACCTACTAAGTCCAAGTATCCTAAGACCAATCAAAGTATGGATTATCCTTATGAATGGCAGAGTACAGGTAACAAAGCTGATGTGAATAATCTAACTTTATATAGGTTGCCATCAACTTCACGGGCATACCCTTTATCATTAGATAAAAAAGTCGCTGCTTATAAAGAGTTTTTTGAAAAGATGGGTAAGTTATAAACAGTTATATAGAAAAGAGTGGTGTAGCAGTATTGGTATATTAGATAGATTTCAATCATATATCATTGCTAAAGTAGAAGTGCTTTTCTAAAGAAGTAGGAAATCATAAGAGTTTCAACAGCAGTGTCTAAAATTTTGAGTAGTTAAATTTATCTTAACCCATTGAAAAGAATAGATTATTAAATATACTGTTAAGTTAGTCAAGAAACCTTTGGCAAAGCAGTTGACACAG